>JAQGHJ010000192.1 GCA_028288905.1 Phycisphaerales bacterium
GAAGCCTGACGCATAGGAGATTCCTGAGCCGCGGCCGGCACGAGGCCGCCGCGAGGGCGTTCCTCCCGCCGCGGGCGATTGGCGGGAGACGAGGTCAAGAGGACGGCGACCGCCGCCGCCGAGCCGACGGCGGAGCGGTCCGGAGGGGCAGGGACGGTCAGTTCATGCTCGGCGCGACGTGCCCAAGCTGCCGGCGACGGCGGTCGGCCGCCGCCACCTGCTCGACCGCCGCGGCGTACGCGAACTGGTACGCGTACGCCCAGCTCATGCCGGACCAACCCGCCCACCCCGTCGTCGCCGGAGCCGAAACCGCGCGGTGGCAGCACGCCTCGCCGGTCATGCGACCTGCGGGGGCGTCGAGCTGCTCATCGCGTGGCAAACGGCTCATAGCGAACCTCTCTTGTCTTGAATCCTACAACGTAGACAGGAATACTTGGATTTCGTTTACAACTCTATCGGCGGTTTCAGCTGGGTCAAGCCAAAACCTGCGGACTTTTGATCGGGCCATACCGCACAACCCCCTCGCGCTACCCCGTTCATCCTTTAATTACATAGTTTTAGTAGATTTTTAAGTCTTTGATTTATCTCGGCTTGCGAGTGCTTTCCAGCGCCAATAGGTCTGGACAGCGCGAAGCCCAAGTTCACCCGGCCGAGGCAAGACGGGATATTCTGCGGACGTCAACGCGGCCGAGTGGGTCGCGGGGCTCGAAAGTGTTTCCACACTACTTCAGTCGGAGATCACCATGACGACCACGACTTCGGACCGCGGAATGACGGGTACGACCAGCACGACGCCGAACATGGGCATGACGATGCCCGGCATGATGGGCATGGGGATGATGCCCCAGATTGGCATGATGCCGGGGATGATGAACCCGATGGGGATGGGCATGTCCCCGATGGGGATGATGCCCGGCGCGATGAACCCCATGATGGGCATGGGCTCGATGATGGGCATGAACCCCATGATGGGCATGAACCCCATGATGGGGATGAACCCGATGATGGGCATGCCGAACATGATGATGATGCCGCGGTGCACCATCACCATGAAGAAGACGGACGCCGGCATGCAGATGATGTGCGTGTGCGACGACAAGGTCGCCGCCGCGATGCTTCAGAACCTGTGCATGATGATGCCGGCCGGCATGTGTTCGTGCTGCATGATGATGAACGGCATGCCGTGCTGCACCTGCAACATGGGGTGCATGGGCGCGTGCAAGTGCGAGCCGATGGACATGGGCGTGATGATGACCTGCACCTGCGCCGACGCCGGCATGGTCAAGATGTGCCACGCCTGCTGCGACTGCATGACGGCGATGATGATGCCCGGCTGCACGTGCGTGATGATGATGAACGGCATGCCGATGTGCTGCATGGCCTGCTGAGGCCAGCACCGTCCGGCGGTCCGCAACGGTCGCCGCGACCCCGACGCAAGCAGGCCCGCGACGCTCCCCCCGGGGCGTCGCGGGCCTCGTCGTTTTGAAGGTCGTCGGCACTGGCGTGCCCGGCGGCCGACGCCGCTGAGGCGAAGTCGCCGCTCGCGGCTACCGCCACCGCCGGCGGCGGACGACCAGCAGCCCGGTCAGCAGGAGCCCGCCGAGTCGGGACGGCTCCGGCACCACGTTCGAAGCGACCAGCGACCCGCCGGGCAGCCCGTCGCCCGCCCCGACGAAGCCCAGCGTGGCCGAGTAGGCGGACGCCGGGTCGGCCGCCAACGCCGGCAGGCTCGCCGGGTCGTCGCCGGTCCACCGCAGCAGCGTGTAGGTCGCGGCCGGGTCGGCCGGGGCGGCGGCGGCCAGCAGGCGGACGTTCAGCGTCCCGGCCCCCGACCCGGCCGGGGTGAACGCGGCGGTCGGGACGACGACTTGGTCCGACCCGCCCGCCGCCGCCGCCAGCTCGGCCGCCAAGACCGACCCGTCGAGCAGCGACAGGGTTTTGCCCGACGCGACGGTGAGCGTGCCGGGCCCGCCGTCCCCCGCCGCCAGCGTCCCGCCGGCGTTCACGGCCACCGGGCGGTTGATCGTCCCGGTCCCGCCGAGCGTCGCCCCGGTCAGCACGGTCACCGCCGCGTCGTTCGCGCTCAGCGACCCGTTCACCAGCAGCGCCCCGGCCGACACCGTCGTGGCGCCGCTGTAGGTGTTCGCCGCCGACAGCCGCACCCGACCCGCGGCGATCTTCGTCACGTCCGAGCTGTTGTACGCGTTCGCCCCTACGCCCGGGGTGGCGGCCGTGGCGTCGGCGATCGCGCCGGTGAAGTCGGTCACCCCGGACCCGGTCCCGCCGGTCAGGCTGACCCGGCGGTTCAAGTAAACGTTCCCGGCCCAAACGTTCGACACCGTCGTGACCACCCCGCCGAGCTCGTCGCCCGCGACCGTGTTGGCGTTCGTGTTCGACCGCACGAGCACGTCCCGGGCGAACGTGATGCCGTTGGCGATCCGGACGTCGGCCGTCGCGGTGTTCGTCGTGTTGTTCAGCAGGACGATCCCGGTGCCGGCCCCCAAGGCGTTGGCGTGCCCGACGACCGTCAGCCCGTTGTTCAGCACGACGGCCCCGGTGAACGTGTTGTTCCCGTTCAGCTGCAGGTCGCTGGAGTCGCCCTTCGTGAACGACCGGCTGCCCCCGACCTCGCCCACGACCCCGTTGACCGTCACCCGCCCGCCGCCGTTGCCGACGGAGAACGTCGTGTTCGCCCCCAGCACGAGGTCGTTGCCGATCGTGTGGGTCAGCGCGGACCCGGCCGCCGTGCCCTCCCGCTTGATGCCGGTCGCCCCCGTGAGCGTGATCGGCTGGCCGGCGAGCCTGAACGACGGGGTCGTGCCCCCGATGTGCAGCTGGGCGAGCGACGCCGGCGCCCCGACCGTGATGACGTCGTTCGCGGCCGGCAGGACGACCGTGCCGGCGACGGAGAAGTCGGCCGTGTCCCCGGCGACCGGGGCGGTGCCGCCGGCCCAGTTGCCCGGCGTCGACCACGCCAGGTCGCCGCCGCCGCCGTTCCAAGTGACGGTGGCGGCGGCCGGGGCGAAGGTGGGCGGGGCGAGCACGGCCGCGACGGCTGCGGCGGCCGCCGCTGTCGGCCGGCGGAACGGAAACCTCAATCGAGAGTCGGCGAACGTCACGGCAGAACCTCGTGGGTGAGTAACTGGACCCGCCCGCATCGCCCTGTTCGCGGGCGCGCGTGCCGGAGCCCGTCCGGCGAGCCGCAGCGGCGGGGGGTTGAACGATCAAAGGGGGAAGGCAGGTGTCGGAGCCACGACGCGTGCCCCAACGCCTAGTGGGGCGGGACGCGGTTCAACAGCGGTACCGCCTGACGTACGGTGGCCGACCCGACGGACAGCGGGGAGGTAACGCGTGATTTGAACGAGGTGAGATCACACCAACACTCGAGAGAAGAGACGAACCGAAACCCGCCCGTGTCGCTCGACGAGAAGGCAAACCGACGGAGCTGGTCGCGGCATGGCGGTGGCCTACCACTTGTGGTGAGGCCGTCCCGGCCGCACCCCATTTCGGGCCCCACTACGACGACCTGCAATCCGCTTCGCTTTGATACTTCGCTCTTAGCGAAGAAATAATGTCGATTAACTAGGTATATCAAAAGCAACAACGCCGGTCTGAGCCTGCTGCTGTTTGTCTGGAGGAATCGGCGCTATCGGTCCAAGTAACTGGCCCGTGGTGGCGTGAGTTGCAGTCGTGGGGGAGATACTTCGGCGTCAAATCGGAGCCGACTCTGCGCGTGCTGCTGATACCGTCGCCGAACAATGGCAACCGCTCGGGTTGGAACGATCGCCGAGCGACTTCGTCCGCGCTCGCCCGCCACTCCACCCGTCTACGGGTCGTGGGGAAGTTCGGGAGTACGCGCCGCGCGTCAGCCGATCCCCGCCGCTCGCGGCGTCGCGGGCCAACAGGGCTGGTTATCTTCCAAAAAAAGTAACCCCGATCAGAATAAGCGGGTGGGACGGCGGGCCCGACCGCGCCGATTCAGGCCTGCTCGAACTCGGGCCGCTCGCGGTCGAAGTGCAGCGACCCCTCGAACCACCCCGGGGCGGCCTCTCGGCAGCGGAGCAGGGTGCAGGTGGCGCGGACGGGGTCGCCGCCGGTGGGGGGGACGAGCTCGACGGTCCCGCCGTACCCGAGCGGGAGCCGGTGGGGGGTGATGAACCCGACGCCGCGGGCGTGGACGTCGCGGGTGTAGAGGGTCCAGGTCGGGTCGCCCGGGCGGTCGCTGAACAGCCGGAGGGTGGCGACGACCCGGTACGGCCGGCGGACTTGGGCTCGACGATCGGGGGCGGGGCCGGCGGCCCGCCCGGCCTCCATCGCCGACAGCACCATTTCCGCCTGCGGGGGGACGCCGCCTTCGGCCGACCGGCCCGCGCGGACGGACCCGGCCACCAGCCGGCCCA
>JAQGHJ010000204.1 GCA_028288905.1 Phycisphaerales bacterium
CGGGCACGGCAGCCGTCCCCGCCGCGGCGGCGGCAACCGGGCCGCGGGTGCTCGTCACCGGCTGCTGGGCGACGAGTGACCCGACGGCCGCCCGGGCCCTGCCGGGCGTCACGGCCGTGGTCACGCACCATGCCGACGTCGCGGCCGAGCTCGATCGCTTGCTGCTGTCGTGGCAATCCGACAACACCGATTTCGAGAATAACGAGGCCGGGGAAAACGAACCGGGGAAGGACCCGCCGCAGGATGCCGAACACGCCCGACGTCAGGCGGCCGTCAAACCCGTCACTAAACCTCTCACCGACCGTGCCGGGCCTGCCACGCCGCCGCCGCAAAATGACGAATGGGATGAGCGGGACGACGATCCGGAAAGCCTCGGAACGCCCCTAAGTAAATCCTCGCTCGGGGGCCGAGTCAACGACAAAATCGTGCCCCTCTCAACGCCCGAGGCAGCCGACGGTACAGGTCGCCCGCCCGACGACGCGGGGCATCCGGGACCAGGTCTCACCCTCTCTCCCGGACTATCGGGAGAGGAGGGCGGAGGTGAGAGTTCGGGCGGCGACTTGGATCGTCAACCCAGTTCCACCGCGCGATCGGACCCTCACCCTAACCCTCTTCCGGACTACCGGGGGAGGGGACCGGAGGCACAGAGGGAACGGGAGCCGCAGACGAAGCCGGGCGCCGCCGCGCCGCCCGTGACCGGGTTCGCGTCGCTCCCGCTGCTCGTCGACCACCAGACCGGGCGGCAGCGGGCGCTGCTGAAGGTGCAGGACGGGTGCGACGCACACTGCACGTACTGCATCATCCCCAAGCTCCGGCCGGCCCTGTGGAGCAAGCCGGTTGACGACGCGGTCGCCGAGGCCCGCCGGCTCGTTGACGGCGGGCACGTCGAGCTCGTCCTCACTGGCATCTTCCTCGGCGCGTACGGGCAGGGAACCGCCTTGCGGCGGCGGCAGGGGAGAGGGGGCGAGAGGGCGAGCGGGGGCGGGAAAGGAAACGGGGACCTCACGACCGCCTTCGGTTCCCCCTCACCCACTCCCGCCCTCGCTCCCTCTCCCCTGTCCCGCCTCCTCGACGCCCTCTGCACCCGCGTCCCCGGCCTCCGCCGGCTGCGGCTGTCGAGCCTGGAGCCGGGGGATTTGTCCGGCGACCTGCTGGCCGCCCTGCGGGCGCACGCCCAGGTCGTGCCACACTTCCACCTGCCGCTCCAGAGCGGGTCCGACGCGATGCTCCGGCGGATGAACCGGCAGTACACCCGGGACGACTTCCTGCGGATGGTCGACGCGGTCCGGGCCGCGTTCGATCGCCCGGCCCTGACGACCGACGTGATCGCCGGGTTCCCGGGCGAGACGGACGCCGACTTCGCCGCCACGACGGCGGTCGCCGAGGCGGCCGGGTTCATCCACGTCCACGCGTTCCACTACTCGCCCCGGCCGGGGACGGCGGCCGCCCGGTGGCCGGCGAAGTTCGTCCGCGGGCCGGTCGTGAACGAGCGGATCGAGGCCCTGCGGGCGATCGCCGACCGGCACGGCCTGGCGCTGCGGCGGTCGTTCGTCGGGCAGACGGTCGAGCTGCTGGTCGAGCACGAGAAGGAGCCGGCCAGGGACGCGGCGCCCCGGGGTACGGTGCCCGCCGGCACCGAGGGCCACCCGACGCTGCGGCACGGCCGGAGCGAGCGGTACTTCCCGGTCTGGTTCGAGGACGCGTCCGCCAAGCCCGGCGACTTCGCCCGCGTCCGGGTCGACGAGGTGACGGCCGGCCGTACGCACGGCACCCGCGTCAGGCCGGCGTAGGGCGCGACGCGGCAGACGCCGAGGGAACTCCGAAGCGGGGGAACATGCGACCGCGAAGGCGCGAAGAGCGCGAAGGCAGACGCGAAGGAGGGACAGATAGGAGTGGGGCAGCGAAGCGACACCCCCACTGCTCGAGGGAGTTCGCGAGGCATTTTTAAGCGGCAGCCCACACGGCTGGGTGTCGGAATGGCTGGGGTGCGACGCACGCCTTGAGTTTCCGGACCTCTGAACGCCCAGCCCTTCGGGCTTCCGCTAAAGTCGTGCGGGCGTTCGCTGGTCGACAACCTTGCCTGACTCGCCTTCGCGCCCCCGCCGTCGCATTGGTTCCTTGAAGCGCCACGACCTCGAAACCATCCACCGTCCGCGGGGTCGGGCCCTGGAGAGATCATGATCTGCGTCGTCCAACGCGTGACCGAGGCCGCCGTCCGGGTGGGCGGGGAGGTGGTCGGGTCGATCGGGCCCGGGCTGCTCGTGCTGGCGGCCGTCCACCGGCGCGACGCCGACGCGGACGTCGCTTGGACGGCGAACAAGTTGGCGTCGCTGCGGGCGTTCCCCAGTGCCGATGAAACGAAGGCGTACGACCGGGACGTGCGGGAGGTCGGCGGCGGGGTGCTGCTGGTGAGCAACTTCACCGTCGCCGCCGCCACGGCCCAGGGCCGCCGCCCGACCCTGGAAGCCGCCGCCGACCCCGCCACCGCCCGCCCGCGGTTCGACGCCCTGGTTGCCGCCGTCCGGGCCGCCGGCGTGGCCCTGGTCGAGACGGGGGTGTTCGGCGCAGACATGGCCGTCAGCCTCGTGAACGACGGCCCGCTGACGCTGATCGTCGAGTCGCCGGTGCCGCGGCCGAATCCCGGTCGAGGCGAGTAACGGGCGGGGCGGCCGCCGCGATCGATCGTGGCATGGGCGTCCCGCCCATGCTGTGGCCGGAGCTCGTCGGCGGGCCGATGCGTCGAGCCTCTCGCCGCGCGCCAGCCCGAGCATGGGCGGGACGCCCATGCCACGCGCGACGACTCCCGCCCGCGCCCCCTCACGCGCTGCTGTCGGCCGTGGCCGTCGGATTGTTCATCCCCCAGGCGGTCCGCTACGCTCGTCCCCGCCCCGGGTCGGCCCGACATTCGCCCGACCCGCTACCCACCACACAGGAAGCCGCCCCATGCCCATGGCCGTCACCACCACGTTCACGATCGAGGGCTACCGCATCCGGCAGTACCTCGGGGTCGTCCGCGGGATCATCGTCCGGGCCCCGACGATTACCCAGGGGTTCCTTGGCGGGCTGAAGTCGATCGTCGGCGGGAACATCGGGTCGTACACGGAGATGTGCGAGCAGGCCCGCCAGCACGCCTACGACCTGCTACTGGACCACGCCCGCCAACTCGGGGCGAACGCGATCGTCGGCCTCCGGTACGACGCCAGCGAGATCGGTGGCAAGGCCAGCAGCGCGACCGAGGTGCTGTGCTACGGGACGGCCGTGGTGATCGAGCCGGAGCAGTAGGGAAGGAGTAGGCAGTACGCGGTAGGCGGTAGACAGAGAGGACGAAGGGGGGCCGGAAGGCGGAGGCGTTTCCGGAGCCCCGAAGGGGCGGAAGCACCATAGCCCAGGGTGACCGACCGGCCGCAGGCCGGAAGGGAACCCTGGGTTGAGTAATGGGATAGCAGCTGAGCCCCGAAGGGGCGAAAGAGCCGGCGGGCCCCATAGCCGAGACCCGCC
>JAQGHJ010000219.1 GCA_028288905.1 Phycisphaerales bacterium
GGCCGAAGTTCTGAGGGCGGGCTTCGGTGCTTCGGCCCCCGCGGGACTTGTTTTGCGACCGCTGTTTCGAGGCGACGCCCGTGCCCGACCAACCACTCCCCGACATCCCCCAGGCCGACCTGGAACCGCTCGTGGCGGCCGTCGGGAACGCCGTCATCGACCTGCTCCCGGACGACTGGGACGCGGCCGTGCTCGACGTGACGGCCGCCGCGGACGGCGGGCTCGCCCACGCGATCACCCACCCCCGCCGCGCGCGGGCGTGGGTCGCCCCGTCGATCGAGCTGGCCGCCCGGACGGCCGACCTGCTCGCCCCGTTCCGCGCCCGCGGCGAGCCGTGGACCCGCGCCCGCGTCGAGGTCGACCGTACCGCGGATGGGGAGTGGGGCTACGAGGTCGGGTTTTCGTTCGACTGAGCCGACGGCGGCTCATCGCGAACGCGTGTGGCTGTATTTTGGCGTCCCGCCGCCCCCGGCAGGCAAGCCGCGGAGGATTGTCTCCAGCTCGCCGTTCAGCGCCGCGTACCCCCTCGCGCTCAGGTGTAGGGTGTCGATGCCGTACCCGTCGCGAAGGCGGCCGCGTTCCTCAAGCAGGTGCCACGCGTCCAGCACCACGACTCGGTCCGACCCCAGGCCCCGCAGGTCGGCGTTCACCTCCTCCACCGCTCGCTCGATCTCCGGAGACCAGACCATCCGCCGCTCCAGGGTGACGCGGCCCGGCGGGAAGATGGTCGTCACGATCACGGTCGCCCCGCTGGTTTCGGCGCGGGATGCGATGTGCCGCAGGTTGGCCTTGCAGTCGGCGACGATCTCGTTCCGCCGGTGCGGGAACAAGGGGATGGCCTTCAGGTCGTTGATGCCCGCTTGGATCACCACTACGCGGGGCGAAACCGGCGTCACTTGCGCCTCGAACCGGCCACGTCCCTGTGCCGTGGTCTGGCCGGCGACGCCGCGGTCCACGTACCGGTACCCGGGCACGTTCGGTCTCGGCTAGCCGTGCGCCCGCGAGTCGCCGAAGAAGACAACTGCCGGCAATCCGTCGCCGGCCCGGCCCGCGGGCGCGTCGGCCGCGAAGTCCGGGTGCTTCAGGCCGTACGGGTCGAGCTGCGCCTCGCTGAGGCGGCGGTAGCTGAGGTCCGCCAGCCGGTACAGCAGGACGTTGCAGGCGACGGAGGCGGCCAGCACCAAGGCGATTAGGACGAGCAGCAGGGGTCGGAGGACCTTGCGGGTTCGCCCCCGGAGCTTGGTCGTGGCGTCCGGGCGACCTGAGGTCATGAACGGTTCCCGGTCAAGGCTGCATGTGCCGTTGCTATTCGCCGGGCGAACCTTCGCCTTCGTCGGCCGCCTTGTCCCTCGGGCCCGGGACTGGGAAAGTATCACGGATGGGTTGCAACTTCTCCCGAACGTTCGCCGCGTTGGCCGTGGGCCTGACCATCTTGGGGGCCGCGACCAGTGCCCGGGCCGAGCAGCCGCTATCGCCTACCACTGCGGCGGCCGCCCCCCGCCGGCCGAACGTTATCGTCATCCTGGCCGACGACATGGGCTTTTCCGACGTCGGGTGTTACGGCGGGGAGATCCGCACGCCGAACGTCGACCGGCTGGCGGCCGAGGGGGTGCGGTTCGCCCAGTTCTACAACATGGCCCGCTGTTGCCCGACCCGGGCCGCCCTGCTGACCGGGCTGTACCCGCACCAGGCCGGCATGGGGGCGATGAACCAGGACCTGGGCAAGCCGGCCTACCGCGGGGAGCTGAGCGACCGGTGCGTGACGATCGCCGAGGCCCTCCGCGGGGCCGGGTACCAGACCGGGATGGTCGGCAAGTGGCACCTGACCCACCTGACGATCTCCCCCGGCGGGCCGGCGGCGAAGCGGCTCGTCAACTTCGAGGCGGCCGGCGACCTGTCGCCGTCGAAGGCGAACTGGCCGGTGAACCGCGGGTTCGACGACCACTGGGGCACCATCCCCGGCGTCGACAGCTACTACGACCCGTACGGGCTCGTGCACAACGAGCAGACGATCAAGCCGAGCGACTTCAAGCCGGACGGCAAGGGCTACTACTACACCGACTTCATCACCGACCGCGCGGTCGAAATGATCGACCGGTTCACGGCCGCGCGGGGTAAGGCCGCTGGGGACAAGGCGACCGCTGGCCATCAGGGCGACGGGAAGGCGGACGACGCCAAGGCGGGTGATGACAAGCCCGGGGCCGACAAGCCGTTCTTCCAGTACGTCGCGTACACCGCCCCGCACTGGCCGATGCAGGCGCGCGAGGCGGACGTGGCCCGGTACGCCGACGCGTACACGGCCGGGTGGGACGCGGTCCGCGAGGCCCGGCTCCGGCGGCAGGTGGCGATGGGCCTCTTCGACAACGCCCAAGTGCTGTCCCTCCGGCCGACGGCCGCCCGGTTCAACGAAGGGGCGAGCGCCGTCGGCGCCTGGGCCGACGCGGCCGAGAAGCCGTGGCAGGTCCGGCGGATGGCCGTCTACGCCGCCATGGTCGAGTCGATGGACCGCGGGATCGGCCGCATCCTCGACGCCCTCAAGGCCCGCGGGGCGGACCGGGACACGGCCGTGATCTTCCTGTCCGACAACGGGGCGTGCGCCGAGAACGTCCAGCCGGGGTGGTACGACGTCCCGGGCAAGACCCGCGATGGCCGTCGTGTTCGGGTCGGGAATGACCCGACGATTGCACCCGGCCCGGAGGAGGCGTACCAGAGCTATGGCCCGGCTTGGGCAAATGCGTCCAACACCCCGTTCCGCCGGTTCAAGCATTTCACCGAAGAGGGCGGCATCTCCACCCCGTTCGTCGTCCGCTGGCCGGCCGGGATCACCGGCGACGCCGCCAACGGGCGGATCGAGAAGGCGCAGGTCGGGCACGTGATCGACCTGATGCCGACAGTGCTGGAGCTGGCCGGGGCAACGTACCCAAAACAGCGCGGCGGCCAGGACGTCCTGCCGCCGGAGGGCAAGAGCCTCGTGCCGGTGCTCAAGGGCGGGACGATCGACCGCGGCCCGCTGTTCTGGGAGCACGAGGGCAACCGGGCGGTTCGGGTCGGTCAGTGGAAGCTGGTGGCCGCCCACAACGAGAAGTGGCAGCTGTACGACGTCGTCGCCGACCGGACGGAAACGAGGGACCTGGCGGCCGAGAAGCCGGAGAAGGTGGCCGAGTTGAGGGAGCTGTACGAGGCGTGGGCGAAGCGATGCGGGGTGGAGGCGTGGCCGGTGAAGCGGTGACGGCATGCTCTGGTCAGCGCGCATGCCCGGGGCAAGCTTACCCAAGTTTTCGCGCCGGCCTGTCAGTGACACGAGCTTCCAGTCCGTGCGGCCGAGCCAGATTCTGCCAGTCCCGCCGAGTTCGTAATCGTTCAATGGCTGGCGTTTCTCACACGGGCTTGAAGCCCGTGTCACTGACGGGCCGGCTCGTTGGTCGAAGCTTCTTATTGGCCCTGGCCAAGCAGTCTCCGTCCGACGTGGTGCCGCCCGATTGCGGCGCGCCGTGCCCGCCCGCTCCTCACGGCCGCCATTCGCACGGCCACGTCTCGGTCACCTTCGCGAATCCCATCCGCTCCAGGATCGGCCGGCTCGTCGGCAGCGCGTCGACCTGGAGGTACCGCGCGCCGGCCGCGACCGCGTCGCGAGCCCGGGCGGCGACGACGGCCCGGTAGAACCCCCGGCCGCGGTACGCCGGGCGGACGCCGCCGCCGTACAGCCCGGCGAACGCGCTGGCCGGGTGGGTGTACAGCCGACCCGCC
>JAQGHJ010000221.1 GCA_028288905.1 Phycisphaerales bacterium
GGCGGGTCGGCGGCGGGGGCGTCTTGAGCCGGCGCGGGCCGGCCGGCGGCCGCCACCAGGGCGGCCCCGGCGAGCAGGGCGACGGCGCGGGGGGAAAAGCTCGTCTTCATCGCGTTACGATCACCTCGTTCGGGTTCGGGTCACGCCCGGGAAACAGCTCCGTCGCGGCTGCCCACCGGCGCAGTCCGAGGAGACCGCGCCGGTCGACGGGGGGCGGTGTCCCCGCGTCACTTGGCCGCGGGTGCCTGCGGCTGCTTCCGCACGCCCCGCACGTCGAAGTCCGACTCGAGCGTGTTCGAGCCGATCGCGACGGGCGCCTTCTGCACCGCCTCGAGCTGCTTGTTCGTCTCGTCGAGCACGTACTTCACGAACGGGTCGGCCTCGTGCTTCTCGACGGCCTCGAGCGCGACCTCGGTCGCCGCCTCGGCCTGGTCCTTGCCGAAGAAGCTGCACGCCCGGACGGCCTCCAGCGCCACCCGCGGGTGGTCGTCCTTGGCGGCCGTCCGGAGCAGGTCGAGGGCGGACGGCACGCGGTCTCGCCAGTAGCACAGGACGCGGACGCCGGCCGCCCGGGCCATCGGCTCGGGGCTGGCCAGCACCTGCTTCAGCAGGTCGACGTCCACCGCGTTGTGCCACTGGTGGACCCAGAGCGCCTCGGTCAGCTGGTGGGCGTAGTCCTTGTCAGACTTGTCGAGGGCGGCGGCCCACTTCTTGGCCGCGGCCACGACCTCGGCCGACGGGCGGCCGCTCAGCTCGATCTTCGCCCGGTACCGCACCCGGTCCTCCGGGCTCTTGAGCAGGGCGAGCAGGGCGTGGACCGGTGCCCCGGCGATCGCCGGGGCCTTCAACAGCGGGGCGTTCGCGTTCGTGATCCGGTAGATCCGGCCGTGCATCTTGTCCCGGCTCGGGTCCCGGACGTTGTGCTGGAGGTGCCCGATGATCGAGTTCTGCCAGTCCGTGAAGTACAGCGACCCGTCCGGGGCGACCTCCAGGTCGCTCGGGCGGAAGTTCGGGTCGGTCGACACGAGGATCGGCTCCCGCTCGGTGCCCGGCTTGATCGCCTTGGCCCCGGCCGCCGCTTCCTTGGCGCCGGGCGCTTTGGGGTCGGCCGCCGCGGGCTTGGCGGCCTGGGTGGCCGCCTGGGCGTCGGCCGCGACGGACTTGGCGGCGTCGCCGCCGGCCAGCGGGCGGGTCACCTCGGTGCCGACCAGCCCGCCCCCCTGCGGCGTCAGCTTGTAGTTCAGGATGCCCTGGAACCCGATCACGTTCGCGTACAGGTAGTTCCCGAAGTACTGCGGGAAGTGGCTGCTCGCCAGCAGTTCGGTCCCCGCGCACGGGCGGACCCACTGCTTGAACACGGTCGGGGCCTTCGTGTGCTTCAGCGGGTGGTCGAGGTGCCCGCTGAACGCCGGGCCGTAGTACGGGACGGCCCCGGTGCCGTCGGTCACGATGTCCGTGCCCCACCGGTCGAACACGTGCCCGTGCGGGTTGGCGAACCCGTACGCGGCGTACACCCCGAGCTTGCTCGTCCGCGGCTCGTACCGCCAGACGCACGCGTTCGCCGACCGCTCGGCCGGGCCCCACGGCGTCTCGACCTGGGACATCAGGAACGTCCCCTCCTGCATGTACAGCGCCCCGCCCGGGTCGAACGTGAAGCTGTTGATCGTGTGGTGCGTGTCGGCCGTGTCGAATCCGAGCAGCACCCGCTCGCGGACGTCGACCTTGTCGTCCCCGTCCGTGTCCTTCATGAACCACAGGTCCGGGCCCTGGGCGACGATCACGCCGCCGTTGTAGAACTCGAACCCGGTCGGGTTGTGCAGGTCGCCGGCGAACGTCTTACAGGCGTCGGCCACCCCGTCCCCGTTCGTGTCCTCCAGGATCAGCAGCCGGCACTGCTTCGGCGTGCCCGGAACCCAGTTCGGGTAGTCGGGCCAGGTCGCGACCCACAGCCGGCCCTTCGTGTCGAACGACATCTGGACCGGCTTGATCAGCTCGGGGAACCGCTTCTCGTCGGCGAACAGCTGCACCTTCAGCCCGGGGGCGAGCTTCATGTCCTTGATCGCCGACTCGCCGTCCTGGTACGTGTGCTCGCCGCCGGGGCCGGTGCCCGGCTTGTTCGTCTTGACGACGACGAACGGCGGGACGTTCGAGTCGTCGACCGTCTGCCCGGCGGCGGCCGACCCCTGGGCGGCGGCCCAGACGGCCTTGTCCCGGTTCGCCGTCATCACGTCGAGCACCTCCAGCTCGCGCTGGGTGTTCTCGTAGTTCGTCTGCTTGTCGGCGTACTGCTCGAACGCCCGGGCCCCGTACACGTTGTACCCGTCGGTCACCCGGTACCGGTCGAACCAGTGCTCGGCCTTGTCGACGACGGCGGCCCGGATCGCCGCGAGCTTGCCCGCGTCGGTCTTGGCGGCCTCGCCGCCGCCCAGGGCCGCGTCGATCGCCTCGGCCACCTGCTGGTTCCCGTCGGCGCTCAGGTGCACGCCGTTGATCGTCAGCGGCTTGGCGGCAGCCGCGTACAGCTTCTGGGTGACGGCGAACAGGTCGACGAACGGCGTGCCGTTCGCCTGGGCCACCTCGGCCATCGCGGCGGTGTACTTGGCGAGCCGGTCGTTGTTCGCTTTGCCGTCCGGCAGGTTCGGGTCCTTGAGGTCCTCGTGGGCGATCGGGCCGAACAGGACGACCCGTGGCGCGCCTTTGCCGTTGTACCGTTGCTCGGCCGTGTGCTTCAGGAGTTGGTCGAGGTCCTTCTTGAACTTCGGCAGCCCGGCGTCCCCGGCGAACGACTCGTTGTAGCCGAAGAACATGAACACGACGTCGGCCTTCGTGTTCGTCAGCTCGAACCGGTTCTCCCGGACGACCTTCGGGTCGCTGATCTTCTTCGGCTGCGGGATCGGGGCGCTGCCGGCGAGCCACTGGTCGGGGGTGCCGAAGTCCTTCGACCGCATCCGCTTCGTGTAGTCGATCTCGTCCCCGGCCTTGGCGAGGTTGCGGACGACCAGCTCGTCGGCGGGGTGCCGGGCGTACAGGTAGGTCTCGAGCCACCCGTCGTGCTGCATGCGGTCGGGCAGGGCGTTGCCGATGATGCAGACGTGGTCGCCCTTCTCGATCTTCAGGAGCGGGTCGGCGGCGTACGCCGACAGGGGGGCGCAGGAGGCGGCGGCCGACGCGAACAGGGCGGCGAACTTCCGGGACAGGTGCATAAGCGGGGGCTCCGTCGGGGGGAGGAGCCGGCACCGGGCGGCGGCGGGGGCCGACGCGCCGCGGCGGCGGCACGGGTGGTTCAGGGGAAGCGGACGAACGGGGCGCACGCGGGCCGGGCCCGCGCCGGGAGCCGAACCCGAGATAAAACCGGTGGCCGGATCGCTTCAGCGACCCAAGGCTTGGTCCCGGCGACCGGGCCGGACATCCTACCGGTCGGCCGGCGCGAGGCCAACGTCTACGGCCCCGCCGCCACCCACACCTACAGGCGGCGGGGCCGGCACGTTGAACGCGGGAACGCTCGCAACCGTGGCGTCCCCCGGTAGGGTCCGCACCGCGGACGTCCGCGCTACGGCGACGACGTGTCCGCACGGTCCGCGCGGAGGTGCGCCTCGGCCAGCAACAGGTCGACGGCCGTCGTCAGTTTCAGGTTCCGCTCGTCGCCGGGGACGAGCCAGGTCGGGTCGCCCGCCAGTTCCAGCAGTTGAAGGTCGTCGGTGACGGCGGCGAGCGGGACCTGGCACCGCTCGGCCGCGGC
>JAQGHJ010000298.1 GCA_028288905.1 Phycisphaerales bacterium
CAGGTCGGTCGGCATGTGGATTTCTGCGACGGATCGGTCCGCCCGGGCCGGTTGCCAGAACCGTGTGGGTGGCACGGACATGTACTCATGTCCGTGTCCGAGCTAGGAAATCCACGGACATGAGTACATGTCCGTGCCACCCAAGCTGCTTTATTCGACCCTACTGCACGGCCCGCCGACCGGGCGGTCGGGGCGCGGACGGCGCAATCATCGACGAACCAGCCGGACGGCCGCCCAGCGCCCCGCCCGCCGGGTCGGCCGCGACGGCGGCCGGCCCGGCGCTGTCGAACAGCCCGTTGCCCTTGTCCCGCGGGATCTCGACGAGGAACGACGGGTCCAGGACCGTTTGGCCGTTCTTGCCTCGGATCTGCCCGATCTCGTAGTTGACGGCGTTGTTCGGGTACCGCTTCATCATCGCCGCGAGCGTCGGGTCGAGCACCTCCAGCTTGGGCGCGACGGCGACCGTGTCTTTGCCGTTCAGCCGCTTGGGCTTGTAGTCGTCCGGGAGCGGGATGCTGGAGACGACGATGTCGCTGTTGCTGGCGGCGGCGGCGACGTCCTTGCGGTCGTCGGTGCGGTTCTGGGCCTTGACCGCGCCCGCCGGCCACTTGCCGACCGTGACCGAGCTGATGTCCACGCCGTGGTAGTAGTACGCCTCGACCCCTTGGGCCCGCAGGTCACGACAGGCTTGGACCGCCGCTTCCTTGCGGAGCTTGTCGCCCCGGAACGACATGATGTGGACCGACCAAAAGGCCCGCCGGGGGTCCTGCGGGTCGAGGGCCCGGTCCACGTTGGCGAGGTTCAGGTCGGCGGCGGCCGTCGGGTCGGGGGCGTCGAGGGCGACGAACGCGCTCCGCTCGAACGGCTTTTTGCCGGCCTTGTCCGGGACGGCCTGGACCGTTTTGAGGTCGGCGTGCGCGCGGGCCACTTCGCCGGCGTTCTTGCGGTCGTTCGGGTCGACCGATCGGTAGAAGCCGAAGTACAGGTTGCTCACGTCCCGCCCGTGGATCACGTACCACTCAGGCTTGCCGGTCTTCTGCACGAGCGCGTCCCGGGCGGCGGTGGCACCCTGGACGTGGTCGGGGCCTTGGACGCTGTAGCAGAAGATCGTCCACTGCGCGTCGGACGGCACCGGCGGCATGGTCGACGCCGGCGCAACCGGTGACTGAGCAGCCGTGACAGACGCGGCAGCGACGGGGGTGGGTGTCGGGACGGGCATCACCGCGGGTACGGCGGGCACCGCAGTCGGCGGGGATTGGACGGCCGCCGCCGCAACGGCGGGCCGACGGGAGGTGGGTTGAGAGGGCGATACCGGTGCGATTGCCTCCGGCGGTGTGGCGGGCGGCAGAGGGGTCGTGACGGGACCGGCAGGTGCGGCCGGAGGCGGCGCGTCGACCGGTGCCGCCTGCTCAGGCGAACCCGCCGCGATCGCCGACCCGCCCGCCGGGGCGTTGCTCGGCAAAACCTGCCGCGGGGCCGACGGCGGTGTCAGGGCGGCCTGCGCGTTGGTCTGCGGCTGGGCGGCTTGCTGGGTCGCTTCGCCGCAGCCGCTCGCTCCGGTCACGCCCGCCGCCGAGGCGGCCCCGACGAGGACGGCGGCGAACAGCTTGGCGATCCGGTCACGGGGCGGCGTCGGCATGGCGTTTGCGGCTCCCAAAGGGGTGGCCCGCGAGACGGTGGGACGGTCGCGGGGACTGCAGTTTACCAGACGAATCGCCCGCACCTAGCCGATTTGCAAGACGGGGCCGGTTTAGTCATACGCCCGGTGCCCCGTCCCCGGTTCGGCGGAGCCCGCCGCGAGGAGCAGAACATCGTCTGACGCGGGTGCTCGGCTGTAGACCGGCGGCACGAGCCAACTTCTCCCTCTCCCGCCGGGAGAGGGCGGGCGATTGGAAGCGGCCTTGATCCTGCAGGCGCTCCCGCCGCGAGTCCAAAGCCAGTTTGACCCGCCGGCCCCCCTCACCCGCCGCGGCTGCGCCGCGACGACCTCTCCCGGCGGGAGAGGTGGGGGACAGTAGCCTCCCTTTTTTCCCTGGCCTCGCCTCGCGGCACCGCTCACTTCGCTATTGCTTCCCGCGCCGCCCGCTGAGTCGCCAGGAGTTGCTGGCACCCGAGGGTGCCGAGGGCCAACATCTCGGTGAGCCGGGCCGAGTCGAACCCGGCCCCCTGCTCGCTCGACCCTTGGATCTCGACGAACCGACCGTTGGCGGTCATGGCGAGGTTCAGGTCGACGTCGGCCCGGCTGTCGTCGGCGTAGTCGAGGTCGAGCCGAACCTCGCCGTCGACGACCCCGACGCTGACGGCCGCCACCTGCTCGACGAGCGCCCCGGCCGGGTCGTAGTACGCCGAGTCGCGGCGGGCGGGGACGGGGCCATAACCCGCGTCCGGGCCGTCGCCCATCGTGGGCCGCGGGCGGTGGAGGGCACCGGGCATCTCGGCCGGCAGGGACGCCAGCGCGTCGGCCAGCGCCACCCACGCCCCGCAGACGGCGGCCGTCCGGGTGCCGCCGTCCGCCTGGAGCACCTGGCAGTCGAGGGCGATCGTGTGCGGCCCGATCTTCGACAGGTCGACGGCCGCCCGCAGCGACCGCCCGATCAGCCGCTGGATCTCCGTCCCCCGCCCGTCCGTGTGCCCGATCTTCGGCCACGGCTTGCGGTTCGGCGTGGACCCCGGGAGCATCACGTACTCGCACGTCACCCACCCGCCGGCCCGGTCATCCTTCATCCACGGCGGCAGGTCGCGGCTCACGGAGGCGGTGCACAGCAGCACCGTGTCCCCCTGCTGCCACAGGACCGACCCGGCCGGGGTCTTCGTGAACCCGCGGGTGACGCGGACGGGGCGGAGCTCGTCGTTCGGGCGGCCGGCGGTGCGCATGGAAGGGGGTTATAGCCGGGGCGGGCGGGACCGAAAACTTCGCCAGCCCGCCACGCCGTACGGCCGCCGCGGCGGGCTGTTAGAATCGAGGCATGGACGCCATTAAAGTCGATCCGGAGATCATGCACGGCACGCCGTGCTTCGCAGGGACGCGGGTACCGGTCGTGTCGTTGTTCGAGCACTTAGCTGCTGGGTACGGGCTTGACTACTTTATCTACCAGTTTCCGACCGTGCGTCGGGAACAGGCGGAGGCCGTCATCGAGCATGCCAAGCGCGTCGTGGTTGGGCCGCTCGAGCCGGAGTGGGCGCGGGCGGGTCGGCCGTGAAGATCCTCCTCGACGAAAACCTGCCGCACGAGCTGCGACGCCTGATCGCCGGGCACGACGTGTACACGTGTCGTTACATGGGCTGGGACGGCGTGCAGAACGGGGCGTTGCTCGCGCGGGCGTCGGCCGCCGGGTTCGACGCCCTTGTCACGACGGACCGCGGCATCGAATACGAGCAGAACCCCGGCGCGCTGGCGGTCGGCGTGCTGATCTTGCATGCCAAGTCCAACGGAATCCGTCACCTGCGCCCGTTGATCCCCGCCCTCCTTGCCGCCTTGGCCACATCACCCGCGCGGGTTGTGGTGCGAGTCGGCTGACGGAATGCACCGGGGCCGCCCTCCCCGCCCGCCTCTGAAATCCTCACGCCGGCCGTCCGCCGACACCGATAAATACCGGCCACCACGACGTGGGCGCGGCCGTCCGGCCGGCCCGCTCGTCCGGGCACAGGAGGTCGGCGAGGATGCGGGACCTGGCAGCACTGGCGGAGCAGATTCGTACGGTCCGGGCCGCCCAGCGGCAGTTCGTGACCCGCTGGCGGCTGGAGCAAGTGCTGGTCGGGGCGGACGTTCTGGACCAGCTGGCCGACGACATGGCCGCCGCCCACGCGGAGCTGGACCTGTCCGCCGACGACGCGGCCGGCGACTTCGCCCACCCCGCCGCCTTCGCCGACGAGGGTGGTTTCGCCAAACACGCCGACTTCAACGGGCTGTCCGAGGGCTTCGCGGACGCCGACGGGCTGGCCGACCCGGCCGCCGGCGGGTTCGGTTACCTCCCCCCCCACCGCTGGTCGATGTACTCGAACGGAGGCGCCGACGCCGCGTCCTGACCCGCG
>JAQGHJ010000308.1 GCA_028288905.1 Phycisphaerales bacterium
GTCCGCCGCCTTCACGCTCAGCGACCGGACCGCCCGGGACAGGAAAAAGTTCCCGTCCGTCACCAGCAGCACGCTCAGCGACTTCGGCGGCGGCACCACCACCTGGGCCTCGTCGTCGACCGGCAGCGCGTCCGGCTTGGCGCTCACCTGCCGCAGACGGACGACGGCCGCCCGGGTCAGGTCGAGCTTGAAGTCGACGCTGTCCCGCGGCTTCTTGTTCCCGTTCGCGTCTTCCCACGCCTTCCGCTCGGCGTCCGTCCACCGCTCCGGCAGCAGCAGCACGTCGTCCGCCCGGGCGTTGTCCGTCGTCACCCGCTCGCCGTCGACGCTGAGCTGGACCGGGGCCGTCACCGGCTCCGGCCCGTAGTTCGCCAGCCGGGCGAACACCTGCACCTGGGTCGGCCGCTCGTAGTTCCGCTTGGCCGACAGGCTGACGACCGCGACGTTCGAGGCCTTGTCCGTCCCGACCTTCTGGTACGTGACGTTCCCCTTGACGTTCGCGTCCTCCGGGTTCAGCAGCCGGCCGTCGGTGTACACGCGGATGTCCGGCGGGTCCTTGTTGTCCCGGAGCTGTTCGGGGTTGAAGTTCACCTGGGCGTCGGCCAGCTGGTACGCCAGCTTGATGTCGCTCCGGCGGTCGGTCGGGCGGATGCGGTCGACGGCCGCCTTGAGCTGGTTCGGGTCGCTCGTGAACGGCTGGACCGGGTCGGCCGCGTCGTCGAACGCGATCACCATCGCCGTCCCGCCGCGGGGCATGGCGTCGATCAGGTCCTTGGCCTGCCGCTTGGCCTCGTCGAGCCGGGACCGGCCGTCCGGCATGTCCGTCGCCTGCATGGACGCCGACCGGTCGATCAGCAGCACAGTCGTCTTGCCCGGCGGCGGGACGTAGTTCGTCACCGGCCGGGCGTACGCCAATAGCAGCAGGAGCAGCAGGAGGAGTTGCAGGAGCAGCAGCAGGTTCCGCCGCAGCTTCTGGAACGGGGCGTTCACCTGCAGGTCCTGGATCGCCTTCCGCCACAGCAGCGTGGACCCGACCGGCACCTCCTTGCGGCGGAGCTTCAGGAAGTACAGGACGAGGAGGGCCGGGATCGCGATCAGGGACGCGACCAGGCCGTACTGCCAAGCGGTGAAGGTGGGAAACCAGGACATAGGAGGGGCTCACCACGGAGGCACGGAGACACGGAGGTCAACTCGAACTTCGGGGCCCGTTCTTTACGGTCCGGCCAGCGCGAAAATGTTGAGGTCAGAGTACGCGGCGGATGTAGTTGTTGCGGATCGTGGGGGCGTTGAAATTGATGAGCAGGCCGACGCGGAGCTTGCTGAGCCTGAGGTAAGTGAGCAGTTGGGCTTCATGGATGCCGGCGAGCTTCTCCACCGCCTTCACTTCCACCACGATCCTGCCTTCCACCACGAAATCCATTCGGTAACCGCAGTCCGACTCAACCCCCTTGTAGACGACCGGCAGCTTGACCTCGCGAGCATATTTGATCCCGCGCAGGTCGAATTCGCGTGCCAAACAGGTGCAGTAGGCCGACTCCAACAAGCCCGGCCCCAGTTCTCGATGCACCTCGATCGCAGACCCAATGACCTGCTCCGTCAAACCCCTCATCGATCAACAAGGTGACCTCCGTGTCTCCGTGCCTCCGTGGTGACCCTCTTCGCCTTCACCCCACCAGCCCGCGTTCCCGCAGGTAGTTCAGCACCAGCGTGTCGAACGGGACGGCCGTGCTCGTGAACAGGTACGTCCCCCCCCGCCGCGTGACGTACTCTTTTAACCCCAAACAGTACGCGTTCAGGTTCGCCTTGTACTGCTTGACGAGGGCGGGGGTGATGCTCACCTCGGCCACGTCCCCGTCCTCGACGTCCCGCAGCTTCAGGTCGCCCTGGAGGTCGGGGTCGACCTCCTGCGGGGCGAGGCACTGGACGGCGAACAGGTCGTACTTCCCGCCGGCCACGTACCGAAGCCCGGCGTCGAACCCCTCCTTGACGAAGAAGTCGCTGAGCACCACGCAGATGCCCTTGGCCCGGTGGGCCAGGGCGAACCGCCGGCAGGCCTCGGCCATGTGGCTCGGGCCGGTCGGGGTGAGCTTCTCCAGGAAGCTGACGAGTTGCGACACCTTCCGCCGCCCGCGCATCGCCCCGGTGTCGGCGACGACGCCGTCGCTGACGCCGCACACCGTCACCCGGTTGTAGTTCACCAGCCCGATGTACCCGAGGGCGGCGGCCACCCGCTGCATGTACCGGAACTTCGACGGCGACCCGAAGTCGCTGCTCTTGCTGACGTCGACGAGGATGTACATCGCCAGGTCCTCCTCCTCCAGGAACAGCTTGAGGAAGAGGCGGTCGAGCCGGGCGTAGATGTTCCAGTCGATGAACCGCAGGTCGTCGCCGATCGTGTAGTTGCGGTAGTCGGCGAACTCGACGCTCTGCCCCCGCCGCTTGCTCCGCCGCTCGCCCTTGAGCTTGCCGGCGAGCATCTTGCGGCTGGTGACGTCGAGCTGGTCGAGCCGGGCCATCAGCGTCGGGTCGAGCAGCGGCCCGCGGTCGTCGGCCGGCGCGGCCGGCGGCTTGGCACCGGCGGCCGGCACAGGGGAGCGGGACGGGATGACGGTCATGACGCCCCTCGGTCGGCGGCGCGGCCGGGCCGCGCGGCGAGACAGCCG
>JAQGHJ010000341.1 GCA_028288905.1 Phycisphaerales bacterium
GCGGGCGGTGCGAACGGTGCCGGGCCCTAGACCTGCTGGAGTTCGTCCACACCGTCCCACCCGCTGCCGGCGGGACCCACGACGAGGCCAACGTCCGCCTGCTTTGCGCCCGGTGCAAGCCGAAGTCGACGGGCGAAGGACAAACGTAAGCGGGACGTGCGGCTGGCCCGCTCGCAGCGCCTACCGGCCGCCTCCTGCGCCACCGCCACCGGCTCCTCCCCCGTGCGCCCCGCCTGCCGCGCCCCCGCCGCCGGTCCCTGCCGCTCCACGGCCGCCCATTGCTCCGGCTCCCGGACCGTCGCCGCCGCCGGCCGTACCGCGGCCCCCGCCGTCGGCGTCGCCGCCTCTGCCAACGGCGGACGGGAGGTTCGTCCGACCGGATGCGGCGGCAGCGTTGTTGTTGTCGCCGCCGTCGCCCCGGTCGCGGTCACCCCGCAGGCCGCCGCCGACGCCGTACGGGTACGCGGCACCGTAGGCCGGGTCGTAGACGCCGGCGTTCCTGCCCGCCGGTCGGGCGTTGCCGTCGTTGCTGTTGCCGCACCCGGCCAGCGCGGTCAAGAGCGTCAGGGCGATCGTTGCGAACGTCGCCCGGGCCAACGCCGCGCGGCGTGCCGTCGTCAGTGTGCGATTTACAGTCATGGCTTCGCCTCCTATTGATGAGCGCGGCACGGTCGCAAGGTCATCGGCTCGCCCCGCCTGTGCCCATGGCCGGGCCGCCGGTGCCGGCGGGGGCGACTCCCCCGCCGCCGTGCGGGGCAGGGAGGAGCGGCGCGTTCGTCCGCCCGGCGTCGTCATCGTTGGCATTCAACCCCGGCCCGGACGGGGTACGATGTTCCTGTTGGCCGGCGTCGCTGCCGCACCCGCCGACCAGGGCGATTATCAGGGCCGCCCAAAATGTCTTGCGGATGAGTTTTGAACGGCCAGCCGCCATCGTCGTACCTCCCTAGCCGCCCCACCCGGACACCGGCAGGGCGGATCGGATGGTAGGGCATTGCCTGCCCGCCGGACCGGTGAGGCTTTTCGGAGACCGGACGCGGCGTTCGGGCGGTAGCTCCCCTTATCATGCGGTCGGCACCGGACGGCCGGCGTCCCGCATTTTCTGCGTTCGGCAGGCGCAAGACCGGTAGACCGCACAGCACCATGTCGGAAGCTCAACCGTTACCGTCGGACAAGGCATTCGTCGGCCCGGCCCGCGGGCTGGTGGCGGACCTGTTCCGCCCCCGCCCCGGCGTCTACTGGGCCGACCTGCTCGCCTCCGTCGCCGTCGCCTACGTCGGGTTTGCCTTGGTCCACGCGGCCGCCCTGCCGTGGCCCGCGCGGGTCGCCGCGTTCGTGCTCAGCGGGCTCGCGTTCTACCGGGTGGCGATGTTCACCCACGAGCTGGTCCACCTGAACCACCGGGAGATGATCGGGTTCCGGATCGCCTGGAATGTGCTGGTCGGCCTGCCGCTGCTCGTCCCGACGTTCCTGTACTACACCCACCTCGACCACCACCGCCCGAAGCACTACGCGACGCGAGACGACGGCGAATATCTGCCGCTCGGCCGGGGGCCGGCCTGGATGATTGCCGGGTTCCTCATCAGCGGGCTGTGGGTGCCGGCCCTGGTGGTGCTGCGGTTCGCGGTGCTGACGCCGGCCAGTTGGGTCAGCGCGTGGGCCCGCTCGCTCATCCACCGGTACGCGTCCGCCCTGGTCATCGACCCGATGTACGCCCGCCCCGCCCCGAACGACCGCGAGCGGCGGGTGTGGCGGATGCAGGAGGTGATCTGCCTCGTTTACCTGTGGTCGGTGGCGGCCCTGGTCGCAACGGGCAGGCTGTCGTGGACGTGGGTGGCGCAGGCCTACGGGCTCGCCGTGTTCGTGCTGACGATCAACGCCGTGCGAACGCTGGCGGCCCACCGCTACCGCCACCTGCCGGACGAGACGAGCGGGACGCTCGTCGAGCAGCTCGTCGACTCGATCAACCACCCGGGCCGGCCGCTGCTGACCGAGGTCTGGGCCCCGGTCGGGCTACGGTTCCACGCCCTGCACCACCTGTTCCCCGGCCTGCCCTACCACGCCCTGCCCGAGGCTCACCGTCGGTTGACCGAGGGGTTGCCGCCGGACTCGCCCTACCACAGTACAAACAGCCCGTCGCTCGGTGCGAGCCTTCGGCAGTTGTGGCGAAACGCCGCAGCCGCGGCGCGGGAACGGGCGGGGGCAACTCGTGCGGGTAATGCGAACTGCAAGACGTTTGTCGCGAACTGAGGTGCCGGATCACGATGGCACCCGCTCCGCTAGCGAGATGGTGCCCGCGACTTGCGTGATAGTGAGGGAAGACGCGAAGAGGCAAGCGGACCCGTAGCCCGCTTGCCTCTTCGCGACCCGCGCTTCGTAGGGGATCGAACGCGCAATATCGCGCAATACCGTCTGCACGCGATCACGCGCCCCCACCCCCGCTTTATTTCAGCGACCCTTGGATGTCGATCACAAACCGGTACTTCACGTCGCTCTTGAGCATCCGGTGGTAGGCGGTGTTGATCTCGTCCATGCGGATCATCTCGACGTCGGAGACGATGTTGTGCTCGGCGCAGAAGTCGAGCATCTCCTGGGTCTCC
This sequence comes from Phycisphaerales bacterium, assembly GCA_028288905.1. Lineage (GTDB taxonomy): Bacteria > Planctomycetota > Phycisphaerae > Tepidisphaerales > Tepidisphaeraceae > Humisphaera. The sequence goes on from JAQGHJ010000341.1 coordinate 2,598, forward strand.
GGGAGGCCGCCGATGAGCGACCCGCCGATCGCGCGGCGGCGGAAGATCAGGTTGCCCACGTTCGGGCTCGGGTGCGGATGCTCGGGCACGCCGACGAGGCACATCGTCCCGTCCCGCTTGAGCAGGCCGGTGAACGCGTCGAGGTCGTGCGGGGCGGCGACCGTGTTCAGGATGAAGTCGAAGCTGTTGGCGTGCTTGGCCATCTGGGCGGCGTCGCGGGACACGACGACGTCGTCCGCCCCGAGCCGCTTCGCGTCCTCGGCCTTGCCCGGGCTCGTGGTGAACAGCACCGTGTGGGCCCCGAACGCGTGGGAGAACTTCACGCCCATGTGCCCGAGCCCGCCGAGGCCGACGATCCCAACCTTCTGCCCCTTGCCGACCTTCCAGTGCCGCAGCGGGGAGTAGGTGGTGATGCCGGCGCACAGCAGCGGCCCGACCGCCTTGAGGTCGAGCTTGTCCGACACCTTCAGCACGAACCGTTCGTCGACCACGATGCCGGTCGAGTACCCGCCGTACGTTTGCGGGCCCGGGCCGTGCTTGTCCGGGCTGTTGTACGTGAACACCATGCCGCCGACGTCGCAGTACTGCTCGTACCCGTCCTTACAGCTGGCACACTCACGGCACGAATCGACCAGGCAGCCGACTCCCACCGTGTCGCCCACCTTGTATTTTTTCACGCCCGTGCCGGCCTTCGTCACCCGGCCGACGATCTCGTGCCCTGGCACGACCGGGTAGGTCGTGTTCTTCCACTCGTTGCGGGCGGTGTGCAGGTCGGAGTGGCAGACGCCGCAATACAGGATCTCGATCGCCACGTCCTCAGCGCGAGGGCTGCGGCGTTCGAATTTCATCGGGGCGAGGGGAGTGGTAGCCGATTGGGCGGCATAGCCGATGGCGGTATACATGAGGAACCTCGCAGAACAAGTGACGGGTGAGGTGGCGCATTCTGGGCGCCGAACTGTGCTGCGGCCATGACGATTCCTCCGCGTCTCATGCCTAATCCTCCGGCATGCAGGTTTGATCAAGCGCATTGGCAAAAGGATCTGCGATGATGCTTTCATGCCCTTTTTCCATGATTTTTTGCGAAGTACATTTCGATGCAGTTGACCCGCCACCTGGACGCCAATGCCACATTGGTTTCGCTGATTGAACCGCTGACGGCCCGCGACGGATACACCCAGACCGGGTTGC
>JAQGHJ010000354.1 GCA_028288905.1 Phycisphaerales bacterium
CGACCAGATCACTCTTGCGGCCATCGCTTCATCCGCTCGATGACCTGCTGGTGTTCGACCCCGCGCCCCTCATCAATTGACTTCAACCCCTTCTCGACCTTGCGCATCACGTAGAGGCGGTACTGCATCTCTTCGACGACGCCCTCGTCGGGCAGGTAATCGACCAGCTTTGTGAAGCTGTTCCTTGACGTTCATCGCCGTATTGTCTCCCGCGGAGGGCGGGGAAGGCAACGGGTGCCAGGGGTAAGTCGCTCAATGAAGAAGGGGCGGCCCGGCGGCCGCCCCTTCGCGTCAAAGCTGAATCATCGGGACGACCTACTTCTTACCCTTCGCCCCCGCCGTCGCCTTGCCTTGCTTGATCGCCGCGTGGGCGGCGGCCAGCCGGGCGATCGGGACGCGGAACGGGCTGCAGCTGACGTAGTTCAGCCCGACCTTGTGGCAGAACTCGACGCTCTTGGGGTCCCCGCCGTGCTCGCCGCAGATCCCGCACTTGAGGTCGGGCTTCGTCTGCCGCCCGAGCTTGACGGCCATGTCGACCAGCTTGCCGACGCCGCCGACGTCCAGGCTCTGGAACGGGTCGCGGGGCAGGATCTCCTTCTTCACGTACTCCGGCAGGAACACGCCGGCGTCGTCCCGGCTATACCCGAACGTCATCTGCGTCAGGTCGTTCGTGCCGAAGCTGAAGAACTCGGCCGTCTGGGCCATCTCGTCGGCCGTGATCGCCGCCCGCGGGACCTCGATCATCGTCCCGTACAGGTACTCGACCGTCGTCTTCTTCTCGGCGAACACGGCCGCGGCCGTCGCCTCGGTAACCTTCTTCAGGTAGTCGAGCTCCTCCTTCGTGCCGGCCAGCGGGATCATGATCTCCGGCAGAACGACGACCCGCTGCTTCTTGGCCTCGATCGCCGCTTCCAGGATCGCCCGGACCTGCATCTCCAGGATCTCGGGGTACGTGATCGCCAGCCGGTCGCCGCGGTGCCCGAGCATCGGGTTCGACTCGTGCAGCTGCTCGACCCGGCCCTTGACCTCGGCCAGCGTCTTGCCGAGCGCGTCGGCCAGCGCCTGCTGGTCCTTCGTGTTGTGGGGCAGGAACTCGTGCAGCGGCGGGTCGAGCAGCCGGATCGTCACCGGCAGCCCCTTCATCGCCTTGAAGATGCCGACGAAGTCGTCCCGCTGGTACGGCAGCAGCTTGGCCAGCGCCGTCTTGCGGCTCTCCACGTCGGTCGCGAGGATCATCTCGCGCATGTGGTGGATCCGCTCCGGGTCGAAGAACATATGCTCGGTCCGGGTCAGGCCGATGCCCTCCGCCCCGAAGTTCCGGGCCACCTCCGCGTCGTGCGGGGTGTCGGCGTTCGTCCGCACCTTCAGCGTCCGGTGCTTGTCCGCCAGCAGCATGAGCTGCTTGAACGGGCCGGTCAGGCTGGCCTCGACCGTCGGCACCTGCCCGCGGTAGACCTCGCCGGTCCCGCCGTCGAGCGAGATGAAGTCGTCGTTGCTGTACACCTTGCCGTCGACGGTCAGCGTGCGGGCGGCGGCGTCGATGTGCAGGCTGCCGGCCCCGGCCACGCACGGCGTGCCCATGCCGCGGGCGACGACGGCCGCGTGGCTCGTCATCCCGCCCGTGCTGGTCAGGATGCCCTCGGCCACGTGCATGCCGCCGATGTCGGCCGGCTCCGTCTCGCGGCGGACGAGGATGATCTTCTCGCCCTTGCCGACCCGCTCCTCGGCTTCTTCAGCCGTGAAGGCCATCTTGCCGACGGCCGCCCCCGGGCTGGCCGGGAGGCCCTTGGCGATCACGTCCTTCGGGAACCCGGGATTGAACGTCGGGTGCAGGAGCTGGTCGAGGCTGGCCGGGTCGACCCGCAGGATCGCGGTCGTCTCGTCGATCAGCTTCTCCTTCAGCATCTCCATCGCGATCCGGACGGCGGCCGGGGCGGTCCGCTTGCCGTTCCGCGTCTGGAGCATGTACAGCGTGCCCCGCTCGATCGTGAACTCGAAGTCCTGCACGTCCTTGTACCGGGCCTCGAGCCGGTCCTTGACGACGAGCAGCTCCTTCCAGCCCTTCTTGCTCCACTTGCCCATCTCGGTCTTGCACTCGAGCGGGGTGCGGATGCCGGCGACCACGTCCTCGCCCTGGGCGTTCACCAGGAACTCGCCGTAGAACACGTTCTCGCCAGTGCTCGGGTCCCGGGTGAACGCCACGCCGGTCGCGCAGTCGTCGCCCATGTTCCCGAACACCATCGCCTGGACGTTGACGGCGGTCCCGAGCAGCCCGCGGATCTCGTTGATCTCGCGGTACCGGATCGCCCGGTCGCCCATCCAGCTCTTGAACACAGCCTCGATCGCCATCGCCAGCTGCTGGAACGGGTCGGTCGGGAAGTCGACGCCGACGTGCTCGGCGTACACCTTCTTGTACCGGGCGACCACCTCCTTCAGCCCGCCGGCGTCGAGGTCGGTGTCGAGCTCGACGCCCTTGTCCGCCTTCACGGCCGACAGCTCGGTCTCGAAGTGGTGGTGGTCGACCCCCATGACGGTGTCGCCGTACATGTTGATCAGCCGGCGGTAGCTGTCGTAGGCGAACCGGTCGTTGCCGGTCAGATCGGCCATGCCTTGCACGACCGTGTCGTTCAGGCCGATGTTCAGCACCGTGTCCATCATGCCCGGCATCGAGTCCTTGGCGCCGGACCGGCAGGCGAGGAGCAGCGGGTTCTTCGGGTCGCCGAACCGCTTACCGGTCGCCTTCTCGACCCGGGCCAGGTGCAGCTTGACCTCGTCGAGCAGCCCGGCCGGCAGCCGCTGGCCGCCGTCGTTGTACTCCTTGCACGTCGCGGTCGAGATCGTGAAGCCCGGGGGGACCGGCAGCCCGGCCAGGGTCATGTCGGCGAGGTTCGCGCCCTTGCCGCCGAGCAGGTCGCGCATCGTCACGTTACCCTCGGCCTTGCCGGCGCCGAAGAAGTAGACCCGCTTGGTGGCGGCGGCCCGCGGGTTGGCGGCGGCCGGCTTGCCCTTGCGGGCGGTGGTGGCTTTGGCGGCCGCCTTGGCGATCTTGGGCGAAACGGGGCGGGCGGCCGCGCGGGCGGGGGCCGGCTTGGCTTTGGTCTTCATGGCCATGGTCGTGGTCTCTCTCCGGGTCTATGCGGTGCGTGACCGCGGTGCGTCGAACGGGTGGTGCGGTTGACGCCGGGGCGACGGAACGGTGCCGGGCGCGCCGCGCGATCGTCGCGAGGGTGGCGGCGGAGGTGGGGCCTCGGCGCGGGGGCCGGGCCGTCGGCGGCGGCGGTCGTTCGTGTCACCTGTGGCCCGACGTCGGTCGGGCGTTCCCGAACGCGTGTCAGGTGTGCGTCGCGTGCGCCGGTGGGAACAGCCGTCCCCGTCGGGCCGCCGCCACCGGCGGCGCGGGCGGCCCGCGTTCTACACGTCCTCACCGAGGCGGTTGGGATCTGCGCGTGCAGGAAGGGCGGAAGTATAGGGGCGGCCGAAACCGTGTCAATTTCGCCCGCCGACGACCCACACACGACCGGTTGCGGTCGGTCCGCCGCCCGCGCACCGTCCGTGCCCGCCGTTCACGTGGGCGGCCGACCAGTCGGGGCGGAATCGAGCTGACCGATCGACCTTTCCTCCTCACGACCGTGATGAAGGAGAGACCTCCAGCCCGGTTCACGCGCCGGGCTCCGCATGGCCTGAAGCACCCGGCCCGGCTGTCGCGGGGCGGGCGGAAGTTTTGGGTCCCGCGGACATGCGTCACAATGTCCGCAAGTTATCGGACCGAGGTGGCCGTTCCACGCCAACCGGTCGGTGACATAACACGCGGCGTGGTCGGGGTAGTTCACTACACACCGCCTTGCGGGACAGCAGCTTGCTGGCGGGCGGGGCAGTCAGCGTCGATCCTCTGGCCCGGAGGCGGTGCTCGGCGGAGCCGACTGCGGCACCGGTTTCGCGTCGGTTCGCGTCGGATCCGGTCGGTCGCGACGGGCCTGGAGTTTGGCCCGGAACAAAACAAATTGTACGGTGAGGGTGAACACCGAACGGAGGCCGAGGTTGATCAAAACCTTCTTGATCTTAGTGCTGGGGGCGGCCCTGCTGGTGGCGGGCGTCGTCACGCGGCCGTCGGAGCGGAGCGCCGCGGCGTTCCTGTCCGACGGCCGCCAGCCGGCCGCCGCCGCCCCGCAGTCGATGGGGGAGACGATCCGCGACGCGATCGTCAAGTCGGCCGGCCCGCTGAGGGACGGCGTGCCGGACGGGTACGAGTTCAAGGACCGCGTGCTCTGGGTCGACGTGTACCGGGACGGCCGGCCGGCGTACACCGGCGTGCTGTCGCACTGGTTCAAGCTCGACCCGCCGAAGGCGGACGCCGGCAAGAGCGACTCGAAACTCGCCGCCCGGTGACCGCTGGCCGCCCGTCGCTCCTGCCCCCGACGCCGCCACCTAGTCCGCCCACCGCGGCGTCGCGGCCCGCTCCCGCCGAAGCGTCCGCAGCACGTACCACGGCATCCACACCCCCGCCCGGGCGACGACGACCACAACGGTCGCCAGCACCACGCCCCGCAACCCCCACCCGAACCCGGCCGCGAACGTGACGGCGAGCGCGACGTTCGCCGCCCCGGCGATCAATGCCGACACCGTCAGCGCCCGCACCCGCCCCGTGCCGAGCAAGACCGATCGGCCGACGGCCGCCGTGCCGCCGACGACCGTGTGGACCAGCACCAGCGGCAGGATCGCCCGCGTCTCCGGCATCCCATTGCCCAGCCACAGGGTGAACAGCGGCCCGGCGAACGCGAACGTCGCTACGGCCGCCGCCGCGAGCGCGGCACCGCCGGCCAGCGTGCCCCGGACGTAGTACCGGCGGACCGCGGCCAGGTCGCCAGCCGCGTGGGCCGCCGCAACGCGCGGGAACAGCGCCGCCGCCAGCCCGCCCACCAACAGCAGCAGCGCCCCGTCGATTTGGACGGCCGGTGCGTACGCGATCAGGTCGAATGAGCCGAGCAGCCGGTTGATGACGACGTAAGCCGCCGGGGCGTACAGAAAGTCGGCCAGCTGGGCGACGAGGACGCCGGCCCCGAACGTGACCAGGGCCGTTGCCGTCGCCCGCCGGAACCAGGGGCGGTGGACCCGCGCCGCCGGCGCGAACCGCCGGACCGCCAGCGCCCGGGCGAACAGGACCGCGACCGCAGCCAACATCCAGCACCCGGCGGCCGACGGCGCGGTCGGCGGGCCGTTCGCCACCACCAGCGCCAGCCAGAGCGCCTCGCCGCCGGCCAGCAGGACGTTGTCGACCGCGAGGCGCCCGCCGGCCTGCAGCGCGGCCGACATCGGCTCGCCCAAGACGCGCAGCGCCGTCCCGAGGCCGAACGAAATTACGACGGCCTCGGCGTCCCACCGCTGGCCCGACCCCAGGACGTGGACTTGGTCCACGACGGTCGAGTAACCGTACGCCCCCAACGCCGCGACGATTGTGAACGTCGTCGCCAGGCAAGCACCGGACGAGTAAACGATCTGAAACGGGTTGGGCTCGTCGGGGCGTCGGGCAAGGGTCGGCACTTGATATTCGAGAACCGTCGAGCGGGCGGGGGTCGCCGTCCGGCGTACGTCATCGGTCGGGGCTCTGTCCGGTGGAGCAGCGTCGGGGGCCGTCGGATCGTCGCCCGGCGCTGGGAAGGGTTTGAACGGGGGCGGCGCGGCCAGCATCCGCACCATCGCCGGCCCGAGCCCGAGGGACGAGTACCCGACCAGCGTGATCGTCCCCCGAAGCAGGACGAGCAGCCCGAAGTCGCCGGGGTGCGGCCCGCGGTAAACGAGGGCGGACACGCCGGCCCAGGCGGCGATACGGGCAGCCGTCAGGGCGTACCCGCTAGCAACGTCGAGCCCGAGCGAACCGCGGCCTCCGACGGCGTCAGGTGGGAGTGGCAGCGGCGCGCCGCGAGGAGGGATCGCCGGCGTGCCGGCCGCCGTACCCGACCCGAGCGGTGAAGCGTTACCAGCGGCGGCACCGCCGTCGGCGGCGGACGGGTGAGCGGGCGGAAGCGAGGCGGCGGAGCGATTCACGCTCGCAGCTTACCGTGGTCCTGGAGGCAGGGCTTGGGTGGCACGGACATGTACTTATGTCCGTGCCACCCACACGACGTCACGGCGTTGCCCCCGACAGTCACGGTGCCGCAGGACTGCTCGACGGCTGCGTGGTAGACGGCTGGGTGGAAGTCGGCGGCTGGGAGGGGACCGGGTCGACCGTCTTTTCCGCGGGCCGGCGGAAATACAGGAACGCCCAGAGGACGAGCAGGACGACGCCGAGCCACTGCCAGAAGTTCAGCTTCACGTTCGGGCCTCCTCCCAGGGGTGCGAGCAGGCGGACGCAAGACCGCTCACGCCGCGACCGGAAGCGGCGGTGCCTGCGCCGTCGTCACCCCAGGGCCGGGGATGGTATCGGCTCGACCCCGCCGGCCCAAGCCGCCGACGCCCGACCGGAAGGTCGGCCAAACCCCGGCCGCGGCCAAGGTCGCCACCACTGGCGCGACCAGGCCCACTCGCCACGTCGCCACGGCGTCGACGTTGAGGTACGCGGCCACCCACAGGGCGAGCCAGCCGAGGAGGACAATGCGGGAATGCGACCGGGGTGACCCGAGCGCCATCGCCGCGGGGACGGCCAGCAGGAGCAGGTCGTAGTCCATGAAGTATGGGGCCGCCAACGGCAGCGCGAGCGCGGCGGTAGAAATCGCCGCGTTGCGTGCGGCATCGCGACGGCGACCGCCAGCGTCATTGAGCGCGCCGGCGTTATCGGCGGGGGCCTTCGCCCGCCACGCGGCGAAGGCGACCGACAGCACCGCCAGCGCGGAAGACGCGATGCCCAGCGCCGTCGCCGCCGTACCCGGCCCGTCGAGCAGGACGCGCCAAAAGCTCGTCGGCGTCACCTGTCGGCCCCAGTTGTAGCCGGGGAGTTCCCGCAACGTCGCCACGGCCGCCGGAACGGATTCTCGAAACGCGCCGATCCAGCCCGGCGCTACCGCCTCGCCCGCGGCCGCCAGCAGCGCGACCCCGACAGCCATCCCCAGCACGGCCTGGCGTCCTTCGGCCAGCGCCAGCGCGACGCCGAGCAGCCCGGCGATCTGGGGCTTGTACGCCAGCAGCGCGACGAGGAACCCCGCC
>JAQGHJ010000611.1 GCA_028288905.1 Phycisphaerales bacterium
CTCGCCCGCCCGGGCGTCTGCCGATTCGCGGGCGAGCAGAACGCGGACGCCCGCGGTCGTCTCCGACACGCCTAACAGTCCCGACCGGCGGCTGGTCAGGTCCTCCAGTTCGGCCACGGACTGTCCGCCCTCGCGTGCGAGGCAGGACAGCAGGCCCGGATCAAGGTCGTCCGATCGGGTTCCCATCATGAGCCCGCCCGTCGGCGTGAAGCCCATGCTCGTGTCGATGCACCGGCCGCCCCGGACGGCGGCCAGGCTCGCCCCGTTGCCCATGATCGCCTTCCCGCCGGCGGCGGCCGGGCCGGCGACGCGGGAGAGTTCGGCCAGTAGGTACGTCCACGACGTCGACCTCGGCCCGCGCCCATCGGCGGCCAACGACTCCCGCCTCCGAGCGTTCGCGTCGTTCGGCCCGGCGGGCGTGACCTCGCGCCGTCCGCGGGATGCGTCAACGCGCGGCAACCAAGAGCGACGCGTCGTCCTGGGAAGTCGTGGCCGACGCGGTCCCCGGCAGCGTGAGCCGAAACGTCGAACCCGCTCCGAGCGCGGACTCGACCGTCAGTTCGGCCCCGAGCAACTTGGCCGCCTGCGACGCGATGGCCAGCCCCAGCCCCACGCCCGACTGCCCCCGGACGTCCCCCCGCCGAAACGCGTCGAAGATGCGGACCAACTGGTCCGGGGCGATCCCCGGTCCCTCGTCGGAAACCCAAACGGACACGCCGGCCGGGTCGGCGTCGTCGACCCCGACCCGAACGGTGCCCCCGCCGCCGTACTTCAACGCGTTGCCCAGGAGGTTCTGCAGCACGACCCCGATCAGTTCCCCGTCCGACGTCACCGCCGTCCCGGGCGGCACCTCGACCGCCACCAGGGTCCCCCTAGTGGTGGCCTCGTGCGCGAACTGACTCGCGACCCGCTCGGCGACGGCCCGCAAGTCGACCCGCACGCCCGCGGGCGGGCTCCCCGGCTGCCGGAGCCGCTCGTGTTCGAGCATCTGCCGCATGCCCCTGACGGTGGCGTCGATCGACTTGCGGGCGAGGCCGAGGGCGTCCTCCGCGGCCGCGAAGCCGCCGGCGGACCGGAGTTCCAGCGCCAGGACCTGCAGGGTCAGCGTGACGCTTCCGAGGTTGTTGTTCATGTCGTGCGACAGGAACGAGAGGAACTTCAACTCCGTCTCTGCCGCCGCCCGCAGGAGCGCGTTCTTCTCCCCCACCAGCGCGATGACGGACTGCTGGAGCATCACGTCGATCGCCGCGTGCAGGGCGACCGACTCGGCCGCCTCCAGCCGCCGGCGCAGCCCGGCCTCGACGTGTTGCACCGTGATGGCCCGCAGCAGGCGGTCCTCCTGCATCACCTCGACCACGTCGAACCTCAGGCGGAATCGGGACAGCCCCTGCGACGGCGCGCACCGGATCAGGTCGCCGATCAGCTCGGGGTCGTCCGACGCCAGCGCGTCGGCGATCGCCGCGAGGATCTGCGGCGTCGAGTCCTTCAGTTCGTCGAACGTCAGGTGTCGCATCTGCGGCATCGCCTCCCGGACGGCGACGTCCCATGCCCGGGTGATCCGGCCCGCCTCCTCCCGCAGGACTTCGGCCAGCTCGGGGAAGGCCTGGTGGGTGAGCTGGGCGATCAGCGGGTTCGACGCCCGCTCGCCGCGCCGGGTGAATAAGAGTCTGCCGATGCTGGCGTTGTATAGGGCGGTGTCCATTGAAGATCCTCATCGAAGCCGCGGTCGATCCCGTCGGACGGACAGTGCGTTCGTCGGGCGGGCGAGAACGCGTCCGACGTCCGGAAGCGGGGTGGGGCACGACAGGTCAAACTTCGACCCGGGCTGATAAACCGACGCGGCAAGCGAAAGCGGTGGCGAGACAGCCCTCTCCGCCCGCAGCAGCCGTGAACCGCCAGCGTTACAGCCCGTCCGTGGAACCGACGGCGGCGGCGGCGATTGGGGGGGTATGCGTAAAGGTCTAGGTAGAACGCAAGCTGAACGGCGCCACCGCGGCCGTGACGCCGGTCGAGGACGTAGACCAAACCTTCTTCTAACGAGTCCGGGCTACGCGGCGAGCGGCAGGCCGCGCAGCGCGACCTTCAGGCGGCCGCCGCGCCAGGCGCCCTCGACCGCGGCCCGCGTCAGGTGACGGTCCAGGCCCCGGTCGCGGTACAAGGCATGCACGCTGACGCGGGCGAGGTGGGCTGTGCCGGCCGGCCCATTCCCGCCCGAAGGCGTAGCCGACCACCTTCCCGTCCGCTACGACGACCTCAGCGACGGTATTAGCCGTCGCTCCCGATGCCCCCGGAACAACGTCAACTCCACATGACCGCCGGTTGCCACCCAACCCCGGGGAGCCGTGACCAAGGATCGGGCATCCTCGAGCTCGGCCGCGATGATCGATCGTATCCGAATACCGTTCCCCGAGCTGCCGGGCCCCTCTCACAATCGGCGGGGGGGCGGGCGATGGCCGTCTCTTACCGCGGCATGCGTACTAGGCCGTGGGCGTCGGGGGCAGGATCGGTCGTCGAGCCCGGGAAGGGGTGAACCGCACGTCTAGGACGCCACGGGAAGTTCTCCGGTTCGATTAGTACCACCTCGAAATTCTGCCGTCTGCCCGGTGGCGGCCGCATAGCCGCAGTTTCCGGTGCTAAATTACTTTCGGAGGCCGTAAACTAAAGCGGTCGGATCGCACCGATCCTCCAACAGGCGCACCTCATCAAGTACCACCGCGGGGAGCCGACGATCATCGACCGCGAAGGGTTGGAAGAGGCTGTCCGGCGAGTGTTCGCCGGTAACGAGCCGGATGTACGAGAACGTGATGGGGTTGCCGTGGGGCACCGCCAGGTCGGGCGGGCGGGACCGGAGAGGATGTTAGTGACCGTGATGGACGCTCCGCCAACGCGCGATGAAACCGGCGACCCGTGGACCACGCGGGGCGGCGTCGGGGTCATGATCCGCCCAATCGCCGGCGACGACGAGGAGGGGATGGCCCGGTTCCACCGCTCCCTGTCGCCGGAGACGGTCTACACCCGGTACTTCAACGTCGCGAAGCTCAGCGTCCGCACCGCCCCCGCGCGGCTCGACCGCGTCTGCCACCCCGCGCCGGACGACGAGACGGTCCTCGTGGTCGAGACGGCGACGGCGGCCGCGTCGGGCCGGCGGATCGTCGGCGTCGGACGCCTGTCGGTGTTGCCCGGCGGCGGCGGGGCCGCCGAGGTGGCGTTCCTGGTCTGCGACTCGTTCCAGCGGCAAGGGCTCGGGTCGGAACTCCTGCGGCGGCTCGTCGAGGCCGCGGGCCGGCGGGGGCTCCGGCACCTCCGCGCGCACCTCCTGCCCGGCAACGTCGCGATGCGGGCGCTCTGCCTGCGGGCGGGGATGCGGCTCGCCGGCGGTCTCGAGGAGCAGGAGATCCGGGCGGAAATAGACCTGTGAGCGGGGCCGAACGAGTCGCCTCTTTGAAAAGTTTGGGTCACGGCGGCAACGCTGTTGGAGGCACTGGGCGCTCTCGGAGCTCGTCCTCCACGTGACACGATCCACGTCCCTTCTCATATACTTCGCGAACAGGGCTCCATAGAATGGCCTAACGGCCCGACGACCGAGTCACCCAGCCGCACTTCTCCCGCTGTCTGCCTCCCTCGCCCTCCCGTAAGGCCTCCAGAACCGCCATGACCGTGTCCCGCCGTGGCGGCGTATTGGTCCCACGCGGAGTGGGTCAACGCGAGAAACAACCTTCGTGTCGGGAGCCTCGTTCCGATCGCTGGCTGGGAGGCGGCGGAGCGGTAGGGACGCCCGGACCGCCACGCGGACCGGACCCCAAAATGGAGGATGGCCATGCCGACGGCACGGGATGAAATCGAACTCTTCCTACTTGAGAACTCGACGGGGGAGTTCCGGCGGTTGGACGTGGCGATCGTGTACGCCGAGTCCATGCTGCAGGAGCTCGAAGCGGCCGTCCTCGAGTGGGAGCAGGCCGCCGCGGGACTGCGGCGTCAGAGGGGCGAGTCGAATCGCTGTGCCCGAACTGACGGGGCGTACGAACGCGACGCGCTCGCACGGTGCGGCGCAGACCTCTCTTCCAAGAGGCGAAAATGAAACGCGAAACGCTCGGATCGCACCGGTCCACCTACGACGCAGTCTTCCAGCATCCCGTCGCCCGCAACCTCGACTGGCGTGACCTGCGGTCGATGCTCGGCTCACTGTCCGAGGTGGAAGAGGCGGGCAGCGGCACCGTGAAGTTCACGCGGAACGGGCAGTCGCTGACCCTCCACCCGCCGCGTCACAAGGACTTCTCCGACGTCCACGCCCTGATGGACGTCCGCCACTTTCTCGAACGCTCGGGCGTCGAGGCACCGGAAGAGCCTGCCGCGGGCGTCCACCTGCTCGTCGTCATCGACCACCGGGAGGCGCGTGTCTACCGGGCCGAGATCCGCGGGTCCGTGCCCCAGCGGGTCGTGCCGTACACCCCGGGCGGCTTCGGCCGCCACCTGCACGACGTGCGGGAGGACGGCGACGGCCACCGAAAGCCGGAGCGGAAGAGCTACTACGAGTCGGTCGCGAATACTCTGAACGGTGCGGAGCAGATCCTGCTGTTCGGCAGCGGCACCGGGGCGAGCAGCGCCATGGACCAGTTGCTCGCCGCGCTGAGGCGCGACCACGCGGACGTCGCGGGTCGGGACGTCGGCTCGCACGTGGTCGACGCGCAGCACCTGACCGAGCACGAGCTCCTGGCGAAGGCGAGGGATTTCTACGCCAACGTCGCCTCGTAGCTTCCGAGGCGTTAACGACCACCCATTCGGTGGCCACGAGCAAACACGGAAGATCGGAAGAGCACCAAACGCATTGCCGGTACCGGATACGATCAGGAGGAGTCTTACCTCCACCCAAGGGACCAAGACCTCCTCGCGAGAAAGCGGGCCGAACTCGACGCCCGGCGTTCTGAAGCTGCCGCCCTGAGGTGCCCGCGCTGCGCGGCTTCCATGGCGGAGGTCGTGGTCGAGCACGTGAAGGTCGACCGCTGCACCACGTGCGGCGGCGCGTTCCTGGACCAGGGGGAACTCGAGGTCCTTACCCACGCCGAGTCGGGCGGCCTCTTCAGGCACCTTTTCTCGATGCGGTTTGGTGAGCGGCTCGCGGCGGCCCGATAAACGCCGGGGCCGGACCGGCCAAGCGGGAACACATTTTCTCGGCCGAGAGCGTGAGAAGATCCGCAGATGAACAAACTTTTACGTAACAATGTTTCCGAGCGTCTGGACGTCTCTCATCCCGCGCTGCGTCGCCCCTGCGTGTGGGAGGATGGAGCGCCCAGCCCGCTCGGTCACAACCTCCTCCGAAATCCCGCCGGAGCTGCGGAGCGACGGGAACGACGGCGCGTCCCATCGCCTGGGGGTCGGAGATGAAAAACTCGATGCGGGCCACCGTCTTTCACGGCGTGAACGGCATCCGGGTCGACGAGGTGCCACGTCCTCGTCCCGGGGCCGGGGAAGCGGTCATCCGCGTCACGCTCACGACCATTTGCGGGACCGACCTTCACATCCTCCGCGGGGAGTACCCGGTTCGCCCCGGGCTCGTCATCGGGCACGAGCCGGTCGGCGTCATCGACGAACTGGGCGAGGGCGTCGTCGGGTACGCGGTCGGCGACCGAGTGCTGGTCGGTGCGATAACCCCCTGCGGACAGTGCCGGGGCTGTCTCTCCGGGCACCTGTCCCAATGCGGGCGCGGCGACGGGTACAAGGCCATCGGCGGGTGGCGGTTCGGCAACGACATCAACGGTGCCCAGGCCGAGTACCTCTTGGTCCCCCACGCCCAGGCGAACCTCGCGAAGATCCCGGACGGCCTGACCGACGAGCAGGTGGTGTTGCTCTCGGACATCGCATCGACCGGGTTCGGCGGTGCCGAGTCGGGGTCGGTCAAAATGGGTGACGCCGTCGCCGTCTTCGCGCAGGGACCGATCGGCCTCTGCGCGACGGCGGGCGCGAAACTCATGGGGGCGTCGCTCGTCATCGGCATCGACGGCGACGAGGGACGGCTCGCCATGGCGCGGCGGATGGGGGCCGACGTCGTCCTCGATCACCGGAGCACCGACGTCGTCGCGGAGATCCTGAAACTGACGGGCGGCGTCGACGTCGCGATCGAGGCGCTTGGCACGCCGGGCACGTTCGAGAGCGCCCTCCGCTGCCTCCGGCCCGGCGGCACCCTGTCGAGCCTCGGCGTCTACTCGGGGAAGCTCCAAGTGCCGCACGACGCGTTCTCCGCCGGCCTCGGCGACGTCCGGATCGTGACGACGCTCTGCCCCGGCGGGAAGGAACGCATGCGGCGGCTGATGAACATGGTGGAGTCGGCCCGCTTCGACCCGACGCCGCTCCTGACGCACGACTTTGCCCTCGCCAACATTGTCGAGGCCTACCGGCTCTTCGAGGACCGCCGGGACGGCGTCCTGAAAATCGCGATCCGCCCGTAGCGATCATTCCGTCGCCACGACGTAGCGGCAATGCTAGGTCTACGAGCCCCCGTGCTGTCAGGCGCGCCGTCTGTTCTCGGAGGTGCGCGGACCCGCGGACGCTAACGATTTCAAGAGGGACGACTGATGAAGATTATCATTGGGTACGACGGTTCCGAATGCGCGGGCGATGCCCTTGTCGATCTCCGGCGTGCCGGGCTGCCGGCGGACACCGAGGCGTTAGTCCTTACGGTAGCTGACATCATCGCGCCGGTGGCCGGGCCGCGCACCGAACCCGACCTCTCCCTCCACGGAGACGTCGCCCTCGCCGTCGGGCGAGCGAGGGCGCGGGCGGGGGACGCGATGGCCGAGGCCAGGGAACTAGCCGAGGGCGGGGCGTCCCGGCTTCGGGAGTTGTTCCCGGGCTGGGCGGTGCGGGCCGAGGCCTCCGCGGACGCGCCTCACTGGGCCTTGGTCGGGAGTGCGGCACGCTCGGGCGCGGACCTCATTGTCATTGGCTCCCACGGCCGGTCGGCACTCGGCCGGGTGCTGCTCGGCAGCGTTTCGCAACAGGTCCTTCACCACGCGCCCTGCTCCGTGCGAATCGCCCGCTGCGCGTCAAAGGCCGCGGTCGGCGTCGAACAACCGGTCCGCCTCGTACTGGGAATTGACGGCTCAGCTGACTCGGCGACCGCCGTGTCCGCCGTAGGGTCCCGCCATTGGCCCGCCGGCAGCGAGGTGCTTGTCGTGGGCGTCGTAGACTCGTCTGCGGTCATCTCGGGCTTGAGCTTCGAACCGGGAGGCGCGGGGTACGCGGACAGCTCGGACCGCGCGGCACTCCTAGAGGGTTCCCTGGAGTCCGCGGGCGAAAAGATCCGAACCTCGGGACTCTCGGTCACCACGAGTTACTCGATGGGTAACGCGAAGCGGGGCCTCCTCAGTGAGGCGGAGCGCCACGGTGCGGACTGCATCTTCGTCGGGGCAAAAGGGCACAGCCGGCTAGAGCGGGTGCTTCTGGGGAGCGTCTCCTCCTCTGTGGCGGCTGAGGCGCGTTGCACGGTCGAAGTCGTCCGGACGAAGGCGTGATGGCGGGGCGGCACTTCCTATCCGCCGAGCCCGTACTCCCCCGTGGTGGATTACATCCAGGGGACACATATTGATTGGGAAGCATCCACACCTTGAGGCCTCGCACGCGGCGGCGGCCGACCACGTCGTGCGGGCGTTCGGCACGGACCCTCACGCGGGCCTGGCGAGCGCCGCCGTCGCCGAGCGGCTCCTCCGGCACGGCCGAAACGAGTTGACCCAATCGCCGCCGGTGCCGTAGTGGCGGCGCCTCTCGCGACACTTCGCGGACCTGCTCATCTGGATCCTGATAGCCGCCGCCGTCGTCTCGGGCGTCCTCGGCGAATGGGTCGACGCCGTCGCCATCCTCGCCATCGTGGTGCTGACCGAAGGACGAGCGCGACCAGACGCCCAAGGCGGCGCAAAGGCACCCGCCAAGAAGTAGCCGTGGAACGACGGAGGAGTGTCCGCTCGCCCCCGCTGACGGTGTGCCATTCGAGTTATTCGGCAGGAGGAACGGGAGGCGTCGGCGGGCGGAGCGCGGCATGTGTTGCCGAGTGGGCACGGCTCCACCCCGTGAGCCAGGCCCGCCACCGAACGCCCATTCCGACGAGCCACACGAACGGCGCGCACAGCACGTCGATCGCCCGCCCCAGGAACCGTAACACGCTGCTCCGCCGGGTCATGCCGAACCCGGTGGGCTTGTACCCGCGCCCGCCCACCTCGGCCGCCGCCGCCGCAGACACTTTTCGCGCGGCTTTCGTTTCCGACCGACTGATGCCGCTTTGCATGAGACGTCCAATCCTGAGTTGCCCGCCCACCGCGACGGCGGTCCGTCAGAGCTGACGTTGCGCCTGCTCCCGCTGCGCCGCACGGCCGCTTCCACGTCGGGCGGGAGCGCCGGGGCGTAGCCCGCCCGGCGGTACGCGAGCATGGTCGCGGAGAGTCGTTCGACGGCGTCCACGCCGCCGTTCGGCCGGCCCGCGTGCGTCTCGCGGTAGTGGGCGATCACCTCGGCCACCGGCACGCCGGCCGTCTCGATCGCCTTCAGGTCGTTGAGCTTCTGCGGCTTCGGGATGGCGGCCCACTCGGTCGAGCACTCGTCGAACAGGTCGCGGAACCTGCCGTGCTCCAGGTGACCCTCGTACATGGCCGCCATCCCGAGCCTCCGCACCTTGTCGGCGAGCATCTTCAAGCACATGGGTTGTCTTTCTGGTCGGTACGACCGTCCGCCGATTGGCTGGAGGGGGTACCGTAGCGTAGGGAGACTTCCGACTACGGCGGAAGACCGAGGGGAGGAATCACAAGCCTGGTACCGCGATCGATCCGGGAAGGGCTGGCAACCCGACTACCGGGCGTTAAGATGTGGTCCTGAAAGGATCAAGGAATAATCCCGCTGCCGGCGTAAGCGTCCGCGGACAGGCGCACCCGGTGGTATTGGGAGCTGCCAACTCATGCGAAACGTTCCGCTTCGGCAGCACGGGCGGGCAGACGCTCTACGTGACGGACTGGAAACCCTACGCGCGTGGCTGCTGCTGTGGCCGATCACGGGAACGTTAACGGGCGTTACAGTGTTGCGGTGACGCACCTCAGCACGAAAATATGATCCAGTGGTGATCCGCAGCCACTCGGAATCGACGCGAGCGGGAGGTGGTTTATGGACGAACTGGAACCCCAGGAAAAGGGGAACGGGAAGGGCTTCACCACGCCCGCGCGTGCTCGACCTCCGAGCGGTCGCGGTGGAACTCGCGGCCGGTCCGGCGAAGCACGGGGCC
>JAQGHJ010000374.1 GCA_028288905.1 Phycisphaerales bacterium
GGGCGGCGGCGAGGGCCGCGAGCAGGACGGGGCAGGCGATTGGGCGGGTCGAAGAGGCGATCGGGCGGCGGGTCATCCAGGTCCTTCGTGCGTTGGGCGACTTGCTTTGACGCGTCTTCCCGAGATCAAGGGGTCTCGGCCCGAGTAACAGACGAGAACGTCTGTCCTCCGCGGACGCGCCATATGGCCCGACGCCTCGCCCGTCGCCGCCCCTCACCCCGCCGGGCGGAGTCGGCGGGCGGCCGGGGCGTCCTGGCGGTACAGGGCGTCCGGGTCGACGAGCGTCGGCGGCAGCACCGGCCGGCCGAGGAACCGTCCGGCCAGCCGGGCGAACCGGGCGGGGTCGTCGGTGACGAAGCACTTAAACCCGCCCACCGGTTCGGGCGAGCCGTCCGCAGCGGCAGCATCGGCCGGCCGGAGCAGCCCGGCCGCCCGCAGCCGGCGGACGACATCTTGGGCGGACTGCTGGGCCCCGTCAATCACCTTCACCTTCGGCCCGCACGCCCACTCGACCGCCGGGCGGAGCAGCGGGTAGTGGGTGCACCCGAGCACGAGCACGTCCATCCCCCGCTCGACCATCGGCCCGACGTACTGGTCGACGGCCAGCCGCACGAGCGGGTCGTCGCACGCCCGGCCCTCCTCGACGATCGGGGCGAGCAGCGGGGCCGGGCGGAGCAGGAGCCGGGCGTGGTGGCGGCGGCGGAGGATCGCCCGCTCGTACGCCCCGGACCGGATCGTCGCCTCGGTCGCGAGCACGCCGATCACCGGCCGCTCGCGGGTCCCGGCCGCCGCCGCGGCCGCCCGGGCGCCGGGCTCGATCACGCCGGTGATCGTCAGGTCCGGGAACGCCGCCGCCGCCGCCGGCATCGCCAGCGCGGTGGCGGTGTTGCACGCGAGGACGACGTGCCTCGGGTTCAGCGGCCGCAGGTACGCGATGATCTGGCAGACGTACTGCCCGACCGTCGCCGCCGCCTTCGACCCGTACGGCAGCCGGGCGGTGTCCCCGAAGTAGACGACGTCCTCGGCCGGCAGGGCGTCGCGGAGGGCCCGGACGACGGTCAGCCCGCCGAGCCCACTGTCGAGCACGACGATCGGGGCGTCGGCCGGCCCGCCAACGGTCCGCGCGACAGAGCCGCCTAAGGGGGTCGGGAGCCGGAGCGTCGCGGGGAGGGTCGTCGGTGTCTTCTTCACGGTATCGCTTCCCTCCTGCCCACCCGCCCCGGTCTCGCCACGGCCCGTCCCGGCCCGCCCACCGGCGGCCGGCGCGCTGTCTCGGCGCGGCCGGACCCCGCCCACTTCGCCTGATCGGCCCGGCGGCGGGTCCGGCTTGACATTTGGAACATGCGGTTAGAATCCTTTCGGACGACCAACCGTCAGGCCCGCCGTTTGTTATGCGCGGGCCGTCCGGCCGGCCGGGAGATCGCGTCGCGACCTCCCGGCCCGCGCACCCGATCACGGGAACCCCCGCCCCGCCGGCACGGCCCGGTGCCGCGGGTCACCCCCACCACGCGAGGGCGGCCATGAGCGAGACGCTGAAGGACAAGAAGATCCTGCTGGTCGACGACGACGCCGACATCCTGACGAGCATGCAGGCCGCGTTCGAGCCGACCGGGGCGACCGTCGAGACGGCCAACAACGGCAACCGGGCCGTCGAGATGAACGAGAAGAGCGAGCCGGACCTGATCGTGCTCGACATGATGCTGCCCGGCCGCAGCGGGTTCCTCGTGCTGGAGAAGATCCAGCAGGAGAAGGTGAAGGGGAAGCGGCCGCGGAACAGCAAGCCGTTCGTCATCATGGTGACCGGGAACACCGGCGGGCGGCACAAGATGTACGCCGAGAGCCTCGGGGTCAGCGAGTACCTGAACAAGCCATTCAAGATGGATAAACTGATCGCGACGGCAGAAAAAGTGCTCGGGGCGACGGTGCCGCCGAAGGCGTGAACGCAAACTCGGACGGCGGCACCGGTGGCGGTGCTACGCGCCTTCGTGCGGCCGGCTGTGCCGGCCGTTGCCCGCGCCTCGGGTAGCACGGGAAATACAACTCGCGCGCCCGAGATTACGCCGGCAGACGTCGAGCGGATCGTGGGTGGAAGGCCGGAGAAGCGGGACAGGGGGCGCAAGAAGTGACCGGCAGGCCGACACTCGAATACCGCCCGTCGGAGCCCGCCGCCCCCGCGGCACGGGCGTCCGACTACGTCGTCGCCTCGCTCGGAGCCCTCCTCGTATTCTTCGGCGCGGCCGTCCTGCTTTCCTTCGGGGTGAGGTCGGTCATCCCGCAGTACGACGGGCTGGGCACGATCGCGGCGTTCGTCCTCGCGCTCGCCGCCGCCGCGTCGTCGTTTTTCGGATCGATCAAGCGGGCACGTGTGGCACGGGGTCGGAAGCCGTAGTGCGGCTTTCGGAACGGTGTAGCGGGCCGGGTCCTTGAAGTCTTCAATTCCGCCCCCCCACGTCCCGCATGCCCAATCGATCGGCCGGCAAAGCCGGCCCTACGTGTGCGCCCGCCGCCGCCCGCAGGTCACCTCGCCACGAAGTCGTACACCACGTACCGCTCGGCCGCCGGCTTCAGCACCTCCGCCAGCACCTTCTGGTGCGTCGGGTGCGGCCCGTACGCCTTCAGCGCCGCCGCGTCGGCCAGCGTGATGACCAGCGCCACGTCATACGTCGAGTCGACGACGGCCCGGTCGGACGGCAAGCACTCGCCGCCGGCGACGTCGAGGACGCCGGGGATCGTTCGGAGGGCGGCGGCCGAGTCGAGCACCTTCTGCCGGGCGGCCTTGTCGCCGGGCGACTTAAGCCAGACGACGACGACGTGCTTGACTTGGCCCGCCGCCGGCGGGGCGGCAACGGGTGGCGTCGTGACGGCCGAGGGCGTCGTGGCGACCGGCGTCGGCTGGGCCACCCGCTCGGCCACCCGCCGGTCGATCTCGCGCTGCTGCTCGGCCGCCTTCCGGTCCGATTCCTGTCGGGCATCGATCGCCTTCTGCCGGTCGTTCTCCGCGGACCGCTGGCGGGCCGCGGCGATCGCTTGGCTCTCCCGGCCGTACGTTGCCAGCGGTGCCGACGACGCGCCGGTCGACCCGCACCCGGCCGCGGCGAGCAGCACGCCCGCCAGCATCGTCGCCGCCACCCCGGAGTTCGCCCGCGCCGTCGTCTGCGTTCGTCGGTTCATGTGTGGCGGGGATCATACCGACCGCCGCCGTCCCGCCGAGGGCGAGGCGTTCCGGAAGACGGGCACTCTTGCCTGTCCTCGGGAAGGCGCGTCCCGCGCCCGTGCCGGCGCGGGGGAGACCTACTCGGCCGGCCCGGCGGCGGCCGTGGCCTGCAGGTTCCGCCACGCGATGGCGGCGTTGCGTTGGAACTGCGGCAATTTCACGCGCCGCATGGCCGAGTGGCGGGTCGCGGCGTGATAGGCCTCGGTCGTCCAATCCTTCGCCGCCTCGACGTCGATCGTCCCGGTCGGCACCCGCGGCCGCAGGGCCGGGTCGGTGCCGGCCGGCGGCGCGCGGTTGTGCGGGCACACCTCCTGGCACACGTCGCACCCGTACACCCAATCGCCCATCTGCCGCTGCAGGTCCGCCGCGATCTCGCCGCGGTGCTCGATCGTCAGGTAGGAGATGCACCGGGTCGCGTCGAGCTCGTACGGGGCCGTGATCGCCCCGGTCGGGCAGGCGTCGAGGCAGCGGGTGCAGGTGCCGCAGTGGTCCGTGTCCGGCTCGTCCGGCGGCAGGTCGAGCGTGGTCAGCACCTGCCCGAGCAGCAGGAACGATCCCGCCTCGCGGCTGATGACGCAGGTGTTCTTCCCCACCCATCCGACGCCGGCCCGGGCCGCCATCTCCCGTTCAAGGATCGGGGCGGTGTCGACGCCGCACACGGTGCGGGTGCCCGGCACCGTCTCCCGCAGCCAGTCGGCGAGGGTTTGCAGCCGCTTCTTGATCACCTCGTGGTAGTCCTGGCCGAGCGCGTACCGGGCGACCCGGCCGTGGCGGCGCCGGTCGGCCTCGGGAACGGGTTCGAGCTCGCAGTAGTAGTTCAGGGCGACGCAGACGACGGATCGGGCCCCCGGCAGGTACGCCCGCGGGTCGACCCGCTCGTCGAACCGGTTGGCGAGGTACGCCATCTCTCCGTGCCGGCCGTCGTCGAGCCACCGGCGGAAGTAGTCGCGGAACCGCGACGGGTCGGCCGGGGCGACGCCGACGAGGTCGAACCCAAGCGCCCGCGCCTTCGCCTTGACCGTTGAGGCGAGGGCGTGGTCGCGGAGGCGGTCGACGACGGTTGGGGGCATGGCAGGGGAAAAGGAACACGGGGCGATTGGCGCAAAGAGTGGCGGCGGCGGCGGCGGCGCAGCCGCGGCGGGTGAGGGTGAGCGTCAAACGGGCCGCGAGCTATCGGGCCAACGGGCTGTCAAGCACGAGGCCGCATCGACGGTCACCCTTACCCCCGCGCTCCCCCGGAGGGGGAGGGGGACGCCCGGTCGAGCGTTCGCTAGGCCCCAGCCCCCTCGCTTTCACAGCGAATGCCCGCACCGTCGGCAGTACGTCGCCCGACCCGGGTTGCGGGTGCCGCACCCGGCCCGGCCGCACGCGCGGGCGGCGGCGAATCCGAACACCGACGCGAGCACCCCTGCCGCCTTCCCGCCCGTGGGGGCGGCCGGTGGGCGGCCGGCCGCGGGAGCGGATGTCCCCTTCATGCCGACGACGTCGCCCGCCCCGCCGCCGGCGAACGCGTCGGCCGCCATCGCCAGGGCCGCCCGTCGGCCGGCCAATTTGGCCAGCTCGTCGTCCAGCGCCACGGCGGCGACCTGCGCCGACGCGACCGTCGACATGGCGTTCGTCCCGAGCGTGTTCAGCTTGCGGGCGAGGGCGTTGTGGGCGGCGACCAGCATCCGCACCCGGTGCTCGTCCGACGCCCCGTCTAGCTCCTCCCGGAGCCGCTCCGCCTGCTTGCGCCACTGGACCTCTTCGGGCGTGATGTCGTTCTGCTTCAGGATCCGCAGCGCCCACCACCGCAGCCGGGCGTTTTCTTCGGCCGGTACCGGCTCCAGGTCCAGCGGCTTGCCGGCCCCCTCGATCCGGTCGAACTTGCCCTCCCGCATCGCCTGCTCGATCTTGCGGTCGGCCAGCCGGTGCAGGACGCCCTCGATGTCCATGTCCCTGAGCCCCATACCGTCATTATACGTCCGCCGACCGCGACGTGGTCGGACGTGCCGGCGGTGCCGGAGAACCCGATCGTAGCGGCGGCGCGGGTCGCGTCGGGCCGCGGCGGGCACGGCAGTATCGCCGCGGGCACCATTCGGGGACGTGGGCGTGAAGCGGGCCCGGCCGACGACCGATGCGGGGGACGGCCGATGATCTGCGGTGCGGGGGCTTCGCCCCGCCGCGGCGCGTCGCGCCGGCCGCGAAGGGATCTCCCGCATGAAGCCGCCCGCCCGATCGCCCAACCCCGCCGCCTTCCCGCTGCCGCTGCCCCGGCCCGGGTGGGCCGCCCTGCCGCTCGCGCCCGCCGGCCCGCCCGAGCCGCCGCTCTGGACGATCGACGACCACTTGGCCGCCGCCGAGCGGCAGATGGACGGCCTGCGGCACGAGATGGACGCCCTCCGCCGGCGGGACGCGACCGTTCACCACGCCATGCGGCGACTGGACGAGGAACTGCGGCTGGCGGCCAA
>JAQGHJ010000388.1 GCA_028288905.1 Phycisphaerales bacterium
CCGCTGGCGGCGGGCGACGGTCGGTTCGACCTCACGTTCGCCGTCCCGTTCACCCACCGGGTGCGGTTCACCGCCGACGTGCTCGGGCCGGCCGAGGACGCCGCCCTCGTTGAGTTGTTGGACGGGATGCCGGGCGTGCCCCGACGGGTGCTGGCGGTCGTCGAGGCGGGCGTGAACCGGTCGGCGGCCGTGGCCGACCGGGTTCGGGCGCTGGCCGCCCGCCACCCGGCCGCCGTCGACCTGATCGACGTGCTCGTGATCGAGGGCAGCGAGCGGCTCAAGACCGACCCGACCGGCCTGCTCCCGGTCCTGGAGGCGATCCGCGACCACGGCGTCGACCGCCGCAACTACGTGCTGGCCGTCGGGGGCGGGGCGTTCCTCGACGCGGTTGGGCTGGCCGTGGCGCTCGCCCACCGCGGGGTCCGGCTGATCCGACTGCCGACCACCACCATGGGCCAGGGCGACAGCGGCGTCGGGGTGAAGAACGCGATCAACTTCTTCGGCAAGAAGAACTGGCTCGGGACGTTCGCCGTCCCCTGGGCCGTGGTGAACGACGCCGCCCTGCTCGACACGCTCCCGGACCGCGACTTCCGGTGCGGGTTCGCCGAGGCGGTGAAGGTGTCGCTGCTGAAGGACCCTGGCTTCTTCGACGAGTTGTGCGCCCGCGCCCCGGCCGTCGCCGCCCGCGACCCGGCCGCCGTCCAGTGGGCCCTCCGCCGCAGCGCCGGCTGGCACCTGGCGCACATCACCCGCGGCGGGGACCCGTTCGAGACGCTCGAGGCGAGGCCGCTGGACTTCGGGCACTGGTCGGCCCACCGGATGGAGCCGCTGACGGACTTCGCCGTCCGCCACGGCGAGGCCGTCGCCACCGGGCTGGCGATCGACTGCCTGTATTCCGCCCGCAAGCACGGCCTGCCCGCCGCCGACGCCGGCCGGGTGGTCCGGTGCCTGCTCGACTTGGGCCTGCCGGTCCGTCACCCGATCCTGCAGGACCCGGACGCGCTGCTGAAGGGCCTGGAGGAGTTCCGCCAGCACCTCGGCGGGCGGCTGACCGTCACCATGCTCCGCGGCGTCGGCGACCCGATCGACGTTCACGAGGTGGACGTCCCCGCCATGCGGGCGGCGATCGCCGGGGTGGAGGACGCGGTGGCGGCCGCGGCAGAGGATTGATCCCGCCGGTCGGCCGCGTTTGAAAAAGAGTTCCCCCGCTTCGTCTTGCCCGCCGCTGCCGCCCGTTCCCGCCGACCCCGTGGTCATTTCGGGTAACGCGGGTTAGCGATCCGGGTCACGTCGCATACAACGCCGAGGTTCCAGCGGTCGCGTTCGGCCTTGTGCCGGCCGACCCATTTAAGATCTCGCGCGCCGCGGCGGAATCATGCGTTCCGTCGCGCCCGCCGTCGGCGGCTTCCTCAGGATTTGACGTTAATATATCAGTCGTTTCCTGATATTCGTTATGTGATCGACCGCGACGCGACCCCGCGTCGCCAGCCCCTGGTCAGGCCACCCTGCGTACGGGTCACAAGACTAGGGACTCGGCCCCGCCGCTCGACATCCGGACGGACGAGTGAGAGAGGCCCCGCGAATGGATGACACCGCTTTCCCGCCCGCGCCGACGGCCGCTTCTTCGGCATCCCTGCTCCAGGACGACGCGTTCCTCCGCCGCGTGCTGGCGGCGAGCCCGGACTGCATCAAGGTGCTGGACCTGGACGCGAACCTGCTGGCGATGAACGAGAACGGGCGGCGGGCGCTGGAGATCGGCGAGTTGACCCCGCACCTGGGCACCTGCTGGACCGGGTGGTGGCAGGGGCCGGCCCGGGAGGCGGCCACGGCCGCCGTCGCCGCCGCTAACGCCGGCGGGACCGGACGGTTCGAGGCCGCGGCCGACACGTTCGGTGGGACGCCGAAGTACTGGGACGTGACCGTGACGGCCGTCCCCGGCCCGGACGGCCGGCCCGACCGGCTCTTGTCGGTTTCCCGAGACATCACGGCCCAGCGAGTGGCCCGGGACGCGGCCGCCGAGCGGCTCGATCGGTTGCGGTCGGTCGTCGAGAGTGCCAAGGACTACGCGGTCATCAGCGTCGCCCCGGACGGCCGGATCGACGGGTGGAGCACGGGGGCCGTGGCCACGTTCGGCTGGGCCGAGGCGGACGCGGTCGGTCAGCCGTTCGACCTGATCTGGACGCCCGAGGATCGATCGGCCGGCAGCCCAGGTCGGGAGCTGCGGGTGGCCGAGGACGGCGGCGTCGCCCCGGACAACCGGTGGCACCTGCGGGCGGACGGGCGGCGGATCTTCGTCGTCGGGGCGTGCCGCCCGGTCCGGGACGCCGGCGGACGGCTCACCGGGTACGTGAAGGTCTGCCGGGACGAGACCGACCGCAACCGGGCCGACGCCCGGTTCCGCGAGCTGGCCGACGCGATGCCGCAGATCGTGTGGGCGGCCGGGCCGGACGGCGTCCTCGACTACTACAACCGCCGGTGGTTCGACTTCGTCCGCCGCCCGGCCGCCACGGACCCCGCGGCCGCGGACGTCCGGTGGGACCAATTCGTCCACCCGGACGACCTGCCGCGGGCCGGGGCGGCGTGGGCGGCGTCGGTCGCGACCGGCGACCCGTACACGATCGAGTTCCGCGTCCGCGACGGGGCGGGCGACTACCACTGGTTCCTCGTCCGGGCGTTGCCCGTCCGGGACGGCGCCGGGCGGGTCGCCCGGTGGTACGGCACCTGCACCGACATCGACGACCGGAAGGCGGCCGAGGCCGAGCGGGAGCGGCTGGCCGAGCAGCGGCGGATGGCCCTGAACGCTGCGGACCTCGGCTGGTGGCACCTGGACCCGGCCAGCGGGGACGTGATCTTCGACGCCGGGTTCAAGGCGATCTTCGGGGTCGTCGCCGACCGGCTGGCGTACGAGCAGGTGATCGGGCTGATGCACCCGGACGACCGCGCCCGGGTCGACGCGGCCGTGCGGGCCGCCACCCGCCCGGACGACCCGCAGGCGTACGCGATCGACTACCGCGTGATCCACCCGGACGGGTCCGCTCGCTGGGTGCATGCGACCGGCCGGGCGTACTACGACGGCGAGGGTGCCGCCCGGCGGTACACGGCGTTCGTCGGGACGGTCGCCGACGTGACCGACCGGGTGCGGGCCGACGCCGACCGCCAGGCGTTGCTGGACAGCGAGCGGGCCGCCCGGGCCGAGGCCGAGCGGGCCGGCCGGACGAAGGACGAGTTCCTCGCCACTCTCAGCCACGAGCTGCGGACCCCGCTGAACGCGATCGTCGGGTGGACGCAGATCCTGAAGCTCGCCGGCGGCCGCCCCGACGACCTGGCCGAGGGCCTGGGCGTCATCGAGCGGAACGCCAAGGCTCAGACGCAGATCATCGAGGACATCCTGGACATGAGCCGGATCGTGTCCGGCAAGATCCGGCTGGACGTGCTGCCGGTGGACCTCGCCGCCCTCGTCCGGGCCGGGGTCGAGACGGTCCGCCCGGCGGCGGACGCCAAGTCCGTGCGGCTCCAGGTGGCGGTGGACCCGATCGCCGGCCCGGTGGCCGGCGACCCGAACCGCCTGCACCAGGTGTTCTGGAACCTGCTGAGCAACGCCGTCAAGTTCACGCCCAAGGGCGGCCGGGTCCACGTCGCGCTGGGGCGGGTGAACAGCCACGTCGAGGTGAGCGTGACCGACACCGGCGAAGGCATCGACGCCGGCTTCCTGCCGCACGTGTTCGACCGCTTCCGCCAGGCCGATGCGAGCACGACCCGGCGGCACGGCGGGCTCGGGCTCGGGCTGGCGATCGTCAAGCAGCTCGTCGATCTGCACGGCGGGTCGGTGCGGGTGAGCAGTCCGGGGCCCGGGCGGGGCTCGACGTTTACCGTCGAGCTGCCGCTGACGGCCGTTCAGCCAGGGGACGACATGCCGGCCGCGGCCCGCGAGCACCCCGGGTCGGAGGTGGAGGGTGGCGGGCACCGGCCGGCGTACGGCCAACTGGTCGGCGTGAGCGTCCTCGTCGTCGACGACGAGGACGACGCCCGGACCGTAGTCCGGCGGCTGCTGGAGGGGTGCGGGGCGGTCGTCGACACGGCCGGGTCGGCGGGCGAGGCGCTGGCCCACCTCACGGCACGGGTGCCGGACGTGCTGGTCAGCGACATCGGGATGCCCGGCCAAGACGGGTACGAGCTGATCCGGCGGGTCCGGGCGCTGCCGCCGGACCGCGGCGGGCGCGTCCACGCCTTGGCCCTGACGGCCTACGCCCGGACGGTCGACCGCGTGCGGGCGCTGGAGGCCGGGTTCCACATGCACGTGGCCAAGCCGGTCGACCCGGCCGAGCTGATCGTGACCGTCGCCGCCCTGGCCAGGCTGGCCGGGGCGGCCATTCCGGCGGACGTCGTGGGGAACCCGCGATAAGGCCTTGCCGGCCGGTCGCCGCCACCATCCCAACATTCCCGGCCCCGCCGCCCGCAGCCGCGTCCGCCCCCGGCTCGCCCCCGCCGCACACAAAGGTTTTGACGGGGCTTCGACAGCTGACCTACTGTCGGCCGACCGTCGGCGGCCAGCGGGCCGGCTGGCGCGGTTAACTTCGAACTTCCCCGGATCTTCCCCCGTTGTCCCCGATGCACGCCACCGAGACCGCCCCGCCGAGCGACGCCCCGTCCAGAACCACGCCGCCGGTCCTCACGAGCCGGACGCTGTGGGTGATGTCGGTCGCCTGCGGCGTGGTCGTCGCCAACGTCTACTACAACCAGCCGCTGCTGGGCGACCTGGCCCGGGCGTTCGGGGCCACGCCGGCCCGGGCCGGTCTCGTCGCGACGGCGGCCCAAGTCGGGTACGGGGTTGGGCTGTTCTTCTTCGTCCCGCTCGGGGACCTCGTCGAGCGGCGGCGGCTCGTGCTGGCCCTCGTTTGGGCGTGCATTGCCCTGCTGGCGGCGACGGCGGCCGCCCCCACCCTGCCGCTGCTGGCGGTGTGCCACCTGCTGGTCGGGGCGACGGCCGTCGGGGCCCAGGTGCTGATCCCGCTCGCCGTCGACCTGTCCCCACCGGCCGCCCGCGGCCGCACGGTCGGGGCCCTGATGGCCGGGCTGCTGTGCGGCGTCCTGCTCGCCCGGACGGTCGCCGGCTTCGTCGCCGACCACGCCGGCTGGCGGGCGGTGTACGCCCTGGCCGTCGCCGCCATGCTGGTCCTGGCGGCGGTGCTGCACCGGTCGCTCCCCCACCACCCCCCAACCCTGCGGTCGTCGTACCTCCGGCTGCTGCGGTCGATGGTCGGGTTGCTGCGGGCCCACCCGCCGCTGTGGGCCGCGTCCGCCGTCAGCGGGCTGTCGTTCGCCGGGTTCGCTGCGTTCTGGACGACGCTGTCGTTCCTGATGGCTGACCGGTTCGGGCTCGGGGCGTCGGAGGCAGGCCTGTTCGGGCTGGTCGGGGTGGCCGGGGCGCTGGCGGCCCCGCTGGCCGGCCGGGTGTCGGACCGCCGCGGGCCGGCGTTCGCCGTGTCCGTCGCGCTGGCCGCGTCGGCCGCGGCGTTCGGGCTGATGTGGGCGTGGGTCGCGATCCCCGGGCTGGTGGCGGGCGTGCTGCTGATGGACCTGGGCGTGCAGTCGATCCAGG
>JAQGHJ010000389.1 GCA_028288905.1 Phycisphaerales bacterium
GGGGCCTTGCACAAAAATAAGCTGGCTCACCAACTTTGTGGCAGTCCCATCGGGGTTCTCGCTGCACCCAACGTCGTTGGGTCCGCTATCAACACCGACAATATGGCATTTATTGTGCAAGGCCCCCTCCGGGAGAGGGTTGGGGTGAGGGTGAACGGCCGAGTCGGCTTCGTGCTCGCCGATCACCTGGCCCGATTGCTCGGGGCCGTCCCAACGATCACCCTCACCCGCCGCGGCTTACGCCGCGCCGACCTCTCCCGGAGGGAGAGGTGCGGGCTTCCTCCGCCGGCCAACGCCGCGAACGAATCCGCCACGGCGCGGTAATGCGGTAGCGCGGCGACTCGCGTCGGTCGCGCCTCGCCGCTGCCCCGCAGGAGGACCCGCCGCCATGACCAGCCGACTCGCCGCCCTCGCCCTTTCCACGTTTCTCGCCGCCGCCCCGGCCGCCGCCCTCGCCGGGCCGACCGACGACGTCTACACGCTCGGCCCCGACTCCGCCCCCCGCAAGGGCGTGCCCGAGGGCAAGGTCGTCGGCCCGCTCACGCTGGCCAGCACCGCCGTCTACCCGGGCACCACCCGCAACTACTGGGTGTACGTCCCCGTCCAGTACGACGGCAAGACGCCGGCCAGCCTGATGGTGTTCCAGGACGGGCACGCGTGGGTGAACCCCAAGGGCGACTACCGCACGCCGTTCGTGCTGGACAACCTGATCGCCCGGCGGGAGATGCCGGTGACGATCGCCGTGTTCATCAATCCCGGCCACGGCCCCGGCCAGACCGAGGCGACGAGCTCGGAGTGGGGCGACAAGACGAACAACCGGCGGGTCGAGTACAACGCGCTCGACGACACGTACGCCAAGCTCGTCGTCGACGAGCTGCTGCCGGCGATCAAGAAGGACTACAAGATCAGCGACGACCCGAACGACCGGGCGATCGCCGGGGCCAGCAGCGGGGCGATCTGCGCGTTCACGGTCGCGTGGCACCGGCCGGACCAGTTCCGGAAGGTCGTCAGCACGATCGGCAGCTTCACGAACATCATGGGCGGGCACGCCTACCCGGACATGGTGAAGGCGGCCGAGAAGAAGCCGCTCCGCGTGTTCCTGCAGGACGGGCTGAACGACAACCGCGGCCTACGCGGCAAGGGCCCGGACGCCGCGTACGACCCGAAGTGGGACTGGCACGCCCAGAACGTGAAGATGGTCGCCGCCCTGACCGAGAAGGGGTACGACGTGAACTACGCGTGGGGCATCGGCACCCACTCGAACAAGCAGGGCGGGGCGATCCTGCCGGACATGCTCCGGTGGCTGTGGCGCGACTACCCGCGGCCGACGGACGACCCGAAGGACGGGTCGAACCGCGGGCTGCTGGTGGTGCCGGCGGGGGGAGAGGCGAAGGGGTGACCACGCCCAAAACGCCCCGCCCTGGATGACCGCCCTAGCCGCGGGTGCCACTTCGCGGAGCCCGCGGCTTGGTGACGAGCAGCCAGTCATTGAAGATGCCTTGATCGGCTCTGTGCGGTGAACAGGTCGCTCACACCAACCCCGCCCGCTTGCGGATAATCCACTCCGCCCCGATCAGCCCGACGAACGTCGCCAAAAACGCCCAGTGGACGGTGCGGGTGTACCGCTCGTTCGGGTCGGCGAACAGGCTGACCTGTTCGACCGACCGGGTCGTGTAGCTTAGCTCCGGCAACGCGTCGGCCAGCTCGGCGGCGTACGCGGCGGGCAGCATCGTGCCGCCGCCGGTGGCGGCCAGGCTGGCGAGCGTGCGGAGGTCGGCGTTCACGTTCCGCTGTTCCAGGTTGGCGGCGGCGGCCACTTCGACGGCCAGCGCCTTTTGGGTTGCCTTGGGGTCGTCGGCGAGCAGCGCCTCGACCTCGAGGCCGATCAGGGTCAGCTCGACCCGGCCGGGCGGGAGGTTGCCGAGCGTCGCCTGGTACCGGCCGGGGGCGTCGGGAACCTCGGCCATCTCGGCCTCGACGACGGCGGCCGGGCCGGTCGCCGGCGGGGCGCCGGGCGCGGTCGGGCCGGCGGAGGAGTCGGGGCCGACCACGCGGGCACGCACCTTCACCTTCAGTCCGCGCTGCGGGGCGAGCGTCTTGTCGACCACCCGAGCGGTGACGACGGCCTGCTCGCCGCCGACGTACCGTGGCTTGTCGGAGCCGAACCGGACCCACTGCCCGCCGGCCGGCAGGTCGGTGCCGACCGTCCACCGCACCACTTGCTGCCAGAACCGCTCGTGGTAGTCGGCCCCGTTCACCTGCCGCAGCCGCCAGGTCGCGTCGCCGGCCAGGTACATTACCTTCCCGAGCCCGGCGTTCATGGTCGCCAGCAGCGCCCGGCGGCGGGCCAGTTCTAGGGCCGTCGGGCCGGTACTAGCCTCGTCGCTCGTGGGGCGGGTGGCCAGCGAGCCGGCAATGGAGCCCCCACCAGCACCACCGCCGCCCGCCGCCGTGCCGGCGGCGACGATGCCGCCCGGCAGATTGTCGGCGATCGACCAGATCACGCTCGCCCCGCCCCGCGCCTGCGTGTACTCGCTGTGCCAGTACCAGGCGAGGTTCGGGTCGGACCGGATCGTCTGCCAGACCTGGCGGTTCTGGTCCTCGTCGAGCCCGAACTGCGAGAGCGGGTGCCGCTCGCCGTCCGGGGCGACGGCCGGGTGGTACCCGACCTTCAGGTGCACCTGCAGCGCCGCCGGCGACCACTCGGCCGACGGCTCGCACGGGAACAGCGCCGCCAGCGGCTGCTCCTGCCCGCTCGTGCCCCACGCGGCCGGCATGTTCAGCGGGCCGGCCAGCACGATCAGCGTCGCCCCGCCGTCCGTCACGGCCTTGGCGATCATCTCCTGCTGCCGCCGCGGCAGCTTCTCCGGCGGCACGTCCCCGAGCACGATCAGCGGCCAGCGGTACCATTCCTCCTGCGTCTCCGGCAGCAGTTGGAAGTCGGCCCGGGCGTCCTTTTCGTCCGTCGTCGGCTTGCGGGGCGGCGGGGGGGCGATGTTCTTGCTCGGATCCGCGTCCCACCCGATCCGGGCCGGCTGGAGCAGCATCGTCTGCAGCCGGACGCGGTTGTCGCGTGCCAGCAGGTTGGCTATGTACCGGTACTCCCACCGCGGCTGGTCCTCGATCATCAGCACGGCCAGCTTGTCGTCCCGCACGCTTACCCGCACGGTCTGGGCGTTGTTCGCCAGCACCGCCTCGTCCGGCACCGGCTTCACCTCGACCCGGTAGTCGTACAGCCCGGGCGGGGCGAGCTTGTCCTTGGGCTCGGCCAGGCTCACCGTCTCGCGGTCCCGCGGCGTTTTCAATTCCTTCGTGTCGACCAGCGTGTCCTGCGGCAGCCCGTTCACCTGGCGGACACGGTGCAGCTCGACCGAG
>JAQGHJ010000412.1 GCA_028288905.1 Phycisphaerales bacterium
CCAGTGCGAGACGGCGGGCGGTCCGGGTGGCGTGGGCGGGCATGGTCGGCCTTTCGGGAGCGGGTGCGGGGTGGTCCGTCCGGTTCGGACGCCCGCGGTGCTGCGAAGTTCCTTGATCCGGCTGCTCCACACGCTGGCGACCGGTCGGGGACGGCCGCAGGGTCACAGCAGCAGCGGCCGGCGTCCCGGTCGCGCTCAGGCGTTGAAGCTGTCCGTGTAGTCGATCAGCCAGGCGTCCCGGTAAACCTGCCAGCCCCGCGTGTACTCTTTGCTCACCCCCACGTCGGACAGCCCGCCGATCGTCGGGTCCGGCGGCAGCGTCACCGCCGCCTCGTCAATAGCGGGGTACGTCCCGGCCTCGTACAGCCCCACTACCGTATCTGTCATGTAGTCGATCACCACGTTGTCGGCCGTGTAGAAGGTCGTGGACCCCGAGACGTACGGGGTGTAGGTGATTTCCGCTTCCGGCCCAGTCGTATCGCCAACCGCGTTCCATGCGTTTTCGGTGAACCCGCTCCCGTTGTCGTCCCACAACTTCGCGGCGTCGGCCTCGGGCAAGTCGGCCGGGTTCTTCAACCACTTCTGCACGTACGACCAGTGT
The DNA here is from genome assembly GCA_028288905.1 of Phycisphaerales bacterium. GTDB lineage: Bacteria > Planctomycetota > Phycisphaerae > Tepidisphaerales > Tepidisphaeraceae > Humisphaera. The sequence goes on from JAQGHJ010000412.1 coordinate 602, forward strand.
TTCAGCTTCGCCGATTTGTGCTGGTGGTACGCTTTGTACGCCAACTGGCCTTGCCCCGACCCCAACTCCACCGACCACGAGTAGGTGTAGGTCGGCGCTAACGGGTAGTGGTTGTGCTGGACGACGTCCGTGCGGGTGCGCGACCGCACCGCCGGACGTCCCGGCCCGTGGGGTATGGTGCTGCCGCCCGCGATGGTGTCCCACTTCGTTTGCGCCAAATCGACGGCGTCATCAAACGTCTCGCCGTCGTCCGAGTTGGAGTGGACGGTGCCCCAAAAGTTAATGGCGCACTCGGGCAGGGTGTATCCAGGAATGATGTCCTCGTCGCCCGGCACGGTCCAGTTCGGACCCAACTCGTACAGTGTGCCGCTACCCGCTGGTCCCCCGACCTCGGCCCCGAATACCTTGGTGCATTGCTGCAAAGCATCCCGGCATTGGGACCAACACCAATCGCCCATGTAGTCGCCCGGCCTGAAGGCGTCGTGGGTGATCGTCTTGGTAAGCGTCTCCCCGCTTTCGTCGTCGTAATACTCCTCCTCCGTCGTCAGGATCGTCCCGTCCTCGGTGGAACATAGGTCGGGCCGGAGCTGGTCGTCCGTCACAACGGCCCACAGACCCGAGGCGTTCGCGCAACGAACGAGGATGCGCATGGTGCCGCCGCCGCCGGGATTAGTCGTCTCCGTGTAGGCCAACATCCCGACTGCCGCCGGGTTGCCGTAAACGTCGTACTCGCCCCCCGGAATCACCACCCGACGAGGGGCCACCCGTTTCGTAGCCCCGATCTTCGCGGCCATGATCTGGCGAGTGAACACGGGGTAGAAGTCAGCCCCGTCGCGACTGTCGGTCGGGGCCACGTCATCTTGATCAGGGTTCGTGAAGCCGCCCATCTGCAATCCGCCGGTGGGCAGCCTGTCCGAGTCGGCCCCGTCTTCGGACCACGCCCCGTGGACGTACCCCAGCCCGCCGAAGTACAGGCCGTAAGGTCCCCCGGGGCCGAGGATCGAGTTGTTGTACGCGGAACCGTAGGACGATCCGCCCGTGACGCTGGGGCGACACAAGGCATCCGACACCGGGTCTTTGCCCGTGTACTTTTCCTCGCAGTTTCCGAAGGGTTCCACGACCTGCTGCCGCCACATCAACTGGGTGTACAGCTCCCGCATCGTCGCGCGGGACCAGCACCCCGACCCGCTGTAATCCGCCGTCCAGCTCATGCGTCCTCCCCTCCTATCAAGTGCCGTTGTGCGCCACCATGTAATCCGTCGTCCCCCACTTCCCGGCCGCCGCCGCCTGCATGACTTCCCACTTGCGGGCCGGGATCGGCGTGGTCTGCGGGGCGACGAGCAGGTACGCCCCGGGGCCGATCTCCATGTACGCGAACACGTCGTTGACCTGGCCGAGCAGGTAGGCCGGGGACCGGGTGACCGGATTGATGATGTACGACACGACGTTCGCCGGCGTCGGGGTGATCGCCGTGCCGATCGCGTCGGCCACCGGCGTGAGGGTGACCGTGTTCCCGCCGCTCCAGGCGGTCACGAGCTTGCCCCACTTCACGCCGATCCCGCCGCCCCCGCCCCACACGTACCGCGTCCCCGCCGGGCCGACGTCGCTCTGGATGCCCCCGAGCCCGACCAGGAGCTGGTCGCTCACCGGCTCGTGCCGCGGGGCGGCCACGCCTGCCAGCCCCGGGTCCGCGAACTCGGCCAGCCCGCCGTTGGCGGCCGCCGCCCAGTCGAACCGCACGCCCTTGAGGACCCGCGTCCGCGCGCCCCGCAGGTGGCCTGGCCCCGATGACCCGCCCGAGTGCCAGAACACCTCCCGCACCATGCCGTCGGGCTGCACCGGGACGATCCCGGCGTACTCGGTCACGCCCGGCGTCACGCTCAGGAACGCGTACGCCCGCGCCGCCAGGTCCGCCGCCACCGCGTCGAGGGCCGACTGCTCCTTCGGCGTCGACCCGTCGTACGCGGCCACGTAGCTGCCGACGTGCAGCGGCTGCGTCTGCCCCTGCCCGCCGACGTCGACGAGCTTCGCGTACCGCCGGTGCCCGCTGCTGTACGCGGCCGCGGCGTCGGCCGCGTTCGCCTTGAACTGGACGGAGAACCTCGCCGGCAGCCGGGCGACGTTCCGGTACCCGTCCCCGCCGCCGATCCGGGCCGCGTCGGCCAGGGCCGCGTCGGTCGCCACGGCGGACACGCCCGGCGCGTGCCAGGTCAGCTTGTCCGTCTTGTAGTCCCAGCCCGCGACGAGGAACAGGTTCGCCGCCACCCAGTCGACGACCCGGTGGGCCGGCCACCCGTCGATCACCACGTTCCGCGGCTTCCACGCCGGCGGGGCGGTCAGCGGGGTCAGCTCCAGCCCGTCCTGCACGACCTGGGCCCACGTCCACTCGGCCGACCCGTTCTTCGTGCCCGACCGGAACTTCGGGGCGGAGCCGTCGTACCCGAAGTCGGCGTCCTGGACGTTGAACGCCTTCGTCGTCTCGGCGTCCTGCTTGTGCCGCAGGTCCACCACCCGGACCGCGACCACGCCCGTGTCCGTGTTGTCGCTGCCGACGTCGGGGCTGTAAGGCAGGGCGCTGGCGACGAGCACGTTGACCGACAGCCCGCCGGCGTCGCCAGTGTGGTCCCGCATGACGAGCTTCACCGGGTCGGCCTTGGACTTCATCGTGGCGAAGTCCTCGGCCCGGAGCAGGAACAGCCCGTGCCCGTACCGGCCGGCCCCCGTGCTGCTGGCGAACCAGTTCACGAGGTCGGGGCCCGGCGGGTCGACGACCGGCTTGCCGTCGAGGGTGGTGGTGTTGACGGGCATGGGCTGGGCGGCGGGCGGCTGAGTTCACAGTTTCGCTGCGAACCGGGGGCTGGCCGGCTTGGTGTTCGTTATACGCGAAGGGGGAGGGTGGCGGTGCTGGGAACTGGGGCGGGCGACAGGCCGGGCCTGCCGCTGCCGGGCAGGCCGGGCGGTCGCGTGAACCGGGCAGGAACCGGCTGGCGTGGCCGCCGATCCTGCCGGGGGAGGGTCGGTTGACCGCCAGCTACCCAGGAGCGAACCGGGGTAAGTCGGATAAGGCGGTGACGAGTGGCCGCCCTATGCTTCAGAACTCATGCCCCGCACCGACGACGATCGCCCGGCCGTCCACAGCCCCGCCGAGGTCGCCCGGCTCGATCGGGAGACCGTCGAGCTCCGCCGTCGCTCGGAGGATCTTCGGCGACGGTCCGCAGACGTCGCCGCCAGGGCCGACGCCGCCTCCCGGCGGGCCGTGGCCTGCCGCCGCCGTGCCGCCGAAATCGTCAGCCTCCTCAGGCTCTGGGACTGACCAGCCCGCCCTCGCCCCGCCCCCCTCCCGGAGGGAGGGCCGGCCCGGGGTCCGCTCGGGATGACGCGGGCTACGAGCCCCCACTGCCCGGCCCCCGGCCGAGCGAGCCCGGTCGGCCCGAGTGGGGCCTGAGCACCCACGCGCCTCGGTGCTCCCCCGGCTCCAGGCCGACGACCGTCGCGGCGTTCAAGGTCCAGAGCCGGCCGAGACGCTCGTACCCGGTCCGCTCCAACCATTCCGCCGCGCCGGCGTCGGTAACCGGCTGGCCCGGAAGCCCCAGACGGGCCCGGAGGCGGTCCAGGTCGACGTCGACCAGGATCCGGGACGGGTTGCGGGACGCGGCGTCGCTAGGCACTGACATCGCCCCAGCGTACGGGCCGGGTCCGGTTCCCGGAACGGACGCCTGGTGACGGGGCCTCGCGATATCCGCGGCCCGGACGGCCAACGTCGGCCGGGGCTCATCCGACGGAGGCGAGGTGACGACGACGACGCGACAGCAGCCCCCCGACGGCCCCGCGCCCGTCACCCCCCGATCCGCCCCCCGGCACCGTGGTCGCCCTCGCCGCCGTGCCCGCCCCTCAGGCCTTGGCCTCGACGCTGTTCAGGACGTCGCTGGCGTCCCCGCGCCACGTGTCCTTCCCGGCCCCGCCGCTCAGGAAGTCCTTGGCCTTGTCCTGCGCGTAGAACGTGTCGTTCCC
>JAQGHJ010000413.1 GCA_028288905.1 Phycisphaerales bacterium
TGAACGCGGCCGATACGCCGCCCATGGGCATCTTTAGGATGCCGGCCATCCGCGCGTATCCGGCCGCCATCGCGTCGAGCAGCGGCCGTCGGTCCGGGCGGTCGGCTACCCACGGCTCGGCGATCCAGTCCCAAGTGAAGTTGCTCATCGCGACGCACGGCACCCCGGCCGCGGCCGCCACGTCGCCGGCCAGGAAGGGGACGTCGGACACCATCAAACGGGGGCCGAGGTCACGGATCGCCCCTAGTTCGGCCGCGACGACGGCGTCCCGGCGGGCGAGGGCGGCGGCCATTCGGTCGAGGGTGCCGTCAGGGTCAACCTCCATCGGCGACCGCTCGGCCGCCCCGGCGTCGGCGTCGCACGGTCGCACCCGGTCCGGCGGCAGAACGCCATTGAATAATCGTGGCAGGGCCGTGGTCCGGACGTGGACTCGGACCTCCGGAGCCACGTCCGCAATCACACGAATCACTTGGCCACACCGCCGCGCATGCCCGTACCCGTGCCCGCTGATGTAAAAGAGGACGCTGGGGGTCATCAGGCGGGGAGATACCCGAAAGTCGGCAGGGGATCGACCCTCCGCAGAACCAGCTACCCCAGGCCCGGTGGCCGGCTCGGGTACGGCGGGGAGGGCGCGCAGATGCCGTATGTTTTCTGACGCAACAGCCTCGATACAATCAGGTTGCGCTGCTCCGTCTTTTGCCGAAGCGCTGTTAGATTCTGTCAATTCCCGCACCGTCGGTTGGCTCACGGTGCCGAATCAGAGGTATACTTCGGCGTCGCTCGATCTCGTGGCGGCGGGGGCCGCTTACTCAGACGTCCGGACAAGGCCACGGTTTCGTCGCAATACCGGGTCCGAGCCAACCGTCGATCCGGTTAATCGCATCGTTGGGATGGTCGGGACGAACGGCGGGCTGCCCGCTTACGTAGCTATCAACGATATTTTGTTGCGGACGGGTCTCGCTGCGGTTCCGGGTGTTCCGCCGTAACCCGCCCTCCCAGCCCTTCCCATTTGTGTTTTTGGAGCACGTGACCGTTGAGCAGTATTAGCCCAGCTTCGGCGACGGTGCTGGCCGCGGCCGGCGACGCCCGGCCCGACGGTCTCGCCCCGGGTCCGCTCGGACTCGCGCGGGCGACGTGGGTGAAGATCGGTGTGCTCGCGGCCCTGCTGGTCGCACTGTTCTGGGTGAACTTGGCCCGGCTCTGGGCCAAGACGAACCCGTTCACTGGCCAGGGAAACTGGGAACACGCGATCTTCATCCCACTGGTCGGGCTGTATTACCTCTACGTCTGGCGGGACCAGCTCCTCGAAACCGGTTCGCCGTCCGCGAGCCCGTCGCAGCCCTCGGCGGGTACGCGTGCGGCGCCGGCGGACCGGTGGTCGCTGCCGGGCGTCTGGGCGCTCGTGCTCGCCGTCCCAGTGCTGGTTGCCCTCGCTGCCGCTCCCGCACTGGCGAGTGGTACGGCTGGGTTACGCGACCTTCTAGGGTCCCTGGCCGATCGCGGGCTGACAAAGCTAGTCCCCTTTGTTCTGGCCGTCGTCGTCTACGGCGGGGCGGCCGTTGGGTTTGTTTATGTCAAGCGGGAGGAACTGGCTTACCCGTCCACCCAGGCGTGGCTCACGACGGTGTGGCGCGGCCTCGGCGCTTGGCTACTGGCTATGGTCTGTGCTTGGGGCGGCCTGTTCCTCGTTTACTTCCTCGGCGGAATTTTGGTGTCGTGGCTTGGGCGGACGGGGTCGGGAAACCTGTCGGGTCGGTTCGAGGGTTTACTCGCGTTCGCCCGGTACGCGGTGGCCGCAGTCGGCGCTCTGGGGCTGGCCCACGTCGCGTTCCACGGCAAGAGCCTCGATTGGCGGCGGCGGTACGACGCGGTGTTGACGGGGTCGAGCGGCTGGTTCGGCGCGTTCGTCATGGTTTGGGGCATCGCGTTCAGCTTCTGGGGCATCTATCCCGGTCAAAACGACTTCTTCAAAGACGTCGGGATGGTCGTCGCCCTTTTCGGAGTGGTCAAACTCGTCGGCGTGTGGCGGGTGATGCGGGTGGCGTGGTTCCCGATCGTGTTCCTGTTCGTCGCGCTCCCGTGGCCGGACCAGGTGTACAGCTGGGTGGCCCTGCCGCTCCAGAACTTCGCGGCCAAAGTCGGGGTGTTCACCCTGAGCATGACCGGCGTCGACGCGAACCAGTTCGGGACGAAGATCGTGATGGCCGGTGCCGGCGGGCAGCTCCGGACGTTGAACGTGGCCGAGGCGTGCGCCGGGCTCAAGAGCCTGATGACGTTCGTGTTCGTCGCGGCGGCCGTGGCGTTCCTGTCGCCCCGGCTGCTGTGGCAGAAGCTGTTCATCGTCGCGTCGGCCGTCCCGATCGCGATCCTTTGCAACGCCGGGCGGGTGGCCGGGCAGGGACTGCTCGACTTCTACGTGAGCCGGCAGTGGTCGGAGAACTTCGCCCACGGGTTCGCCGGGCTGGTGATGCTGATCCCCGGGTTCTTCATGATCCTGGCCGTCTGTTGGGTGCTCGACCACCTGTTCGTCGAAGAGGCGGACGACGCGGTGGCACCGGATGTGCGAGGTGCGATCACGGCAGCGGTGGCGACGCTGCCTGCGGCGGTCGCGTCCACGGCTGGTAGTGCGGCGGCGGGTGGGTTGGTGGCGGCCCGCGCGGCCGCGGTGGCAGGCCCGAGAGCGACGCCGGCCCTTAACAAGGCGGTCCTCACGATTCCGAAAAAGCCCGCCGCGGCGGTGTCCGCCGCAGGGGTTGGCCAAGCCAAGGTGCCGCCGGCGGCCCCAGCGCCCGCGTCGGTGGGTTCCATTGCACCGGCCGCGACCGTTGCACCAACTCGCCCTGCGTTGTCCGCAGTCCCCACTGCTCCGGCAGCGGGAGCAGCGAATCGCGTTGCTGGTGTGCCTCAGGAGGCTACCGCTAGCAGGCCGGCTCCCTCGTCGACCCCGAAGCCGCTCGCCTCGGCTCAAA
>JAQGHJ010000422.1 GCA_028288905.1 Phycisphaerales bacterium
GGCCGCGGCCCCCGCCGCCGCGATGGCGGGTAAGAAGAAGATCGTGTTCGTCGCCGGCGGCCCGAGCCACGGGTTCTTCGCCCACGACCACCTGGCCGGGTGCAAGCTGCTGGCCGACCGGCTCAACGCCGCCGGCGGGTACGACGCGACCGTCTACTTCAAGGACTGGCCGAAGCCCGACGCGTTCGACGGGGCGGCCGCCGTCGTCGTGTACGCCGACGGCGGCGGCGGGCACATCGCCATCCCGCACCAGGACGAGCTCAAGGCCCTGAGCGCCAAGGGCGTCGGGGTCGGCATGATCCACTACGCCGTCGAGGTGCCGAAGGAAAAGGCCGGCCCCGCCTGGCTCGACCTGACCGGCGGGTACTTCGAGACGTTCCTGTCCGTCAACCCGCACTGGCTCGGGCAGTTCAACGAGCTGACGAAGCACCCGGTGACGAACGGGGTCAAGCCGTTCCAGACGAACGACGAGTGGTACTACCACATGCGGTTCCGGGAGGGGATGGCCGGCGTCCGCCCGATCCTGTCGGCCGTCCCGCCGGACGCGACCCGCAAGGGCAAGGACGACGCCCACGGCGGGAACCCGGAGGTCCGGGCCGGGATCGGCAAGAGCCTCGTCGAGCACGTGATGTGGGTGAGCGAGAACGACCCGAAGGCGGCCGCCGCCGACGCCGGCAAGCCTGCCCCCGCCGGCGCGGTCGCCAGCCGCGGGTTCGGGTGCACGGGCGGGCACTTCCACAAGAACTGGGCGAACGACGAGTTCCGCAAGACGGTGTTGAACGCAATCGTCTGGATCGCCCAGGGCGAGGTGCCGCCCGCCGGCATCGAGAGCAAGCGGCCGGACGTCGACGAGCTGCTCACCAACCGCGACCCGGGGGCGAAGAACGAGCAGCCGCCGGCCAACTTCGACAAGGCGAAGCTGGCCGAGGAGATCGCCGAGATGAACAAGCCGTACGCCCCGCCCCCGGTCGTGAAGCCGGCCGCCGCCCGCGCCGCCCCACGGCCGGGCGACGAGCTGCTGGTGGCGAAGTAAGCGGTCCGCCCGCGAAGGCCGGCGCGACGTTCGGGCTCACCACGGCGTTTTCAGTCCCGCGTCCGAAGGCCGTCCCCGCTCATGCTCTACGCGCTCGCCCGCCCGCTCTTGTTCCGCAAGGATCCCGAGGACGCCCACAATCTGGCGATCGCGTCGGCCCGCCGGTTGGCGGGCGGGCGGCGGCGAGCCGCCCTTGTTCGGTCGACCCTCGCCCGCCCCGCGCTTCTCCCCCGCAGGGTGATGGGGCTCGACTTCCCGAACCCGGTCGGGCTGGCGGCCGGGATGGACAAGAACGCCGCCGCCCCGCTGGCGTGGTGGGCGTTCGGGTTCGGGTTCGTCGAGCTCGGCACCGTCACCCCCCGCCCGCAGGCCGGCAAGCCCCGGCCGCGGATGTTCCGGGACGTGCCCGCCCGCGCCGTCATCAACCGGATGGGGTTCAACAACGACGGGGCCCCGGCCGTCGCCGCCCGGCTGGCGGACCAACAGGCCCGGGGGCTGCGGCCGCCGTTCCCAGTCGGCGTCAGCGTCGGTAAGAACGCCGACACCCCCAACGACCGCGCCGCCGACGACTACGGCTTGGCCGCGGCGGCCGTCGCCCCGCACGCCGACTTCCTGTCGATCAACGTCAGCTCGCCGAACACGCCCGGGCTCCGCAGCCTGCAGAACCCGCAGGAGCTGACGGCGATCGTGGCCGCCGTCCGCGGCCCGGCCGCCGGCAAGCCGGTGCTGGTGAAGGTCGCGCCGGAACTGACGGGGGACCTGCTCCGGAGCGTGCTCGACGCGTGCCTAGCCGCCGGGGCGACGGGGTTTATTGCGACGAACACGCTGGCGAGGACGCCAAGTGAGACCCGGGAGGACGGGGGCCTGAGCGGCCGGCCGCTGCGGGACGTCAGCCCGGCCCGGGTGGCCGAGGTCCGGGCCCACGTCGGCCCCGGCGTCCCGCTCGTCGGGTGCGGCGGGGTGGAGGATGCGGCCACCGCCCGCCGCATGCTCGACGCCGGGGCCGACCTCGTGCAGGTCTACACCGCGCTGGTGTACGCCGGCCCGTTCCTGCCGGCCGCGATCACCCGAGGGCTGGCGGGCGGCCGGCGGTGACCGGTGCCGACCGGCGGCCGGCCGGCACCGTCGACGGGCAGGCGGGTCGCGTTGTTGGACCTGAAGAGGACCACTCGGCGTGAGGGCCGGGGCCGGCCGTTGCGTACGGCCGATTCGCTGCTTCACTCGACCAGCCCGGCCAGGTGGGACCGCCAGCCGTTCGACAGGGCCGGGCACCCGGCCGCGGCCGCGGTGGCCGGCGCCCGGCCGTACATCATGTCGTTGAGCGCCGCGATCGTCAGCCCCGGGAACGGCCGGTCCGCCAGCACCACCGCGTCGCCCGCCGCGAGCCGGCCGGGCTCCCGCACGCGGAAGTACCACCCGGTCCGCCCGGTCGCCATCACCCGGGCCGGCAGCGCCTTCTGCCGCCACCGCCGCCCGAGCTTCCAACAAGGCTGCCGCGGCTGCGACACCTCCAACGTCACCGTGCCGATCCGCAACACGTCCCCGACGCACACGCCGGCCTCGTGCTGCCCGTCGATCGTCAGGTTCTCGCCGAACGCCCCGGGCACCAGCCCGGCGGCGTCCAGTTCGCCACGCCACGCCTCGTACCCCTGCAACGAGTAGGCGAGAACCGCCTTGTCCGGCCCGCCGTGATTGACCAAGTCGGCCTGCCCGTCGCCCGCGACGTGGTCGTGCTCCACCCGGACAAACCCCGCGACCGGGTCCTTGTAAAACCCGCTCCGCCACGGCCGATCCATCGGGTCGCCCGCCTCGGCCGTCCCGAGGTCCCGGACCGGCCCGACCTGAACCGAGACGAGTGTCGCCGACATAGTTGAATGTTCCTGTCGCGTCCTTTGAATGGACCTAAGCTGCCGACCGTACTCAGTGCGGCCGCGATCCGCCAGACGCTGGCCCCCTGCCATCGCCCTTGGCCGCGGGTGAGGCAGGCGAATCGGAAACGTGACCGGCCCGGCCCACTTGTGGGCCGGGCCGGTGTGCACTTCTGGAGCGGCGTTGGACAACCGCCTCAGCTCGAGCGCCGTCGTGAGGGGCGGGTGTTCCGCACTCACTCTGGGCCGAGAGACGCGTGCCGTGGTCGACGGCTCACCGCCGCGGCGGCGGCGGCGGGCCGCCGGGCCCCGGGCCGGGGCGAGGGGCCGGCTGAGACGTCGGGGCGGGCGGCGGCGCCAGCTTGGTCGTCGACGGGGGCGGCGGCGAGGCGGCGGGCCGGGACGCCGGGGCCGTCGTCGGCACGGTCGTCGGGGTGGTGGTCGTCGTCGGGGTGACGATCGACTTGGTCACGGCGGTCTTGCCGGTGCTGACGATGCCGGCCGTGGCAGGGGCGACGGCCAATACGGTCAGCCCGCACAGCAGCCCGCCGGCGGCGACGGCCAGCGCGGCGCGGGGGGCGGCCGCCCGGCGGGACAACGGACGAGGGTTCGTGCGCATCAAGGCGTCCTCGGATGGGGTGGGGTTCGAAAGCCGCGGCCAACCCGCGCTCCGGTACCCCCTCGGTTGCGGGCGACGGCGGAACCCGCCGCGGGATTTTGCCGCTCGGCATGGCGACGGGTGCGGCTTCGGCGAGGTCGTGCGGCGGGCGCGGG
>JAQGHJ010000445.1 GCA_028288905.1 Phycisphaerales bacterium
CAGGTCAGCCGCGCGGTGCAGGTGGTCGACCGACCGGAACCCCCCGCCGGCTTGCCGCGCCCGGACCACCCGCTCGGCGTGGGCGGCCGACAGCCCCCGGATCACCCGCAGCCCCAGCCGCACGGCCGGGCCGCCCCGACCCCACGTCGCCTTGGGCGGCTGGGGGGCGTCGGGATCGGTAGCACTGTTCACGTGCGGTCGCGGGGTCGGGCGCGACGACCGGGCGGTTGCGTCCCGACCCACATAGCCCCACCCCGAAGGGCGGGGCTCGTTCGAGATTGGTGAAAGCCGATCCCCCTTCGGTAGGACCCCACCCTCCCGGGCGGGGCGAATGAACCCGTCGACGCCGTTCAGTCCCGCCGGCTCCAGTGTGCAGTCCCAGTCGCTGTGGTTCACGTCGGCCGGGCGGACCTCGACCCCGTGCTCGCGAGCATCCCGCACGAGCTGGGCCGGGGCGTAGAACCCCATCGGCTGGCTGTTCAGCAGCGCGCAGCAGAATGCGGCCGGGTGGTGCCGCTTCAGCCACGCGCTGGCGTACACCAGCAGGGCGAACGACGCGGCGTGGCTCTCGGGGAAGCCGTACTCCCCGAACCCCCGGATCTGCCGGAAGCACTGCTCGGCGAACCCCCGCTCGTACCCCCGCCCGACCATCCCCTCGACCAGCTTGGCCTCGAACCCGTCCAGCGCCCCGCCCCGCCGCCACGCCGCCATCGCCCGCCGCAACTGGTCCGCCTCGACCGCCGTGAACCCGCCGGCCACCATCGCGAGCTTCATCGCCTGTTCCTGGAACAGCGGCACCCCCAGCGTCTTGCCGAGCACCGCCTCCAGCTCCGGCTTGGGGAACGTGACCGGCTCCAGCTTCTGCCGCCGCCGCAGGTACGGGTGGACCATGTCCCCCTGGATCGGCCCGGGCCGGACGATCGCCACCTCGATCACTAGGTCGTAGAACGTCCGGGGCTTCAGCCGCGGGAGCATCGACATCTGCGCCCGGCTCTCGATCTGGAAAACGCCGACCGTGTCGGCGTCCGAGATCATCGCGTACGTGGCCGGGCACTGGGGCGGGATCGTGTGCAACTCCAGCGGCGGAACGCCCGGGCGGCACGGGCCCGCCGACCCATCGTTCACCAGCCTCAGCCCCTTGGCCAGCGCGGTGAGCATGCCGAGGGCCAGCACGTCGACCTTCAGGATGCCCAGGGCGTCGAGGTCGTCCTTGTCCCACTCGACGAACGTCCGGTCGGGCATGGCGGCGTTCCCGGTCGGGACGAGGTCGGCCAGCGGGCCGCGGGTCATCACCATCCCGCCGACGTGCTGGGACAGGTGCCGGGGGAACCCGAGCAGCTCGGCCGTCAGCCCGGTCAGCCGGCGGACGGTCGGGTCGGCCGCGTCCAGCCCGAGGGCGGCGAGCTGGTCGGCGTTCGGCACGCCCCGCCCCCACCCCTCGATCTGCTTCGCCAGCGCGTCGACCAGCTCGGGCCCGAGCCCCAGCGCCTTGCCCACGTCCCGGACGGCCGACCGCCCGTGGTACGTCACCACCTCGGCCGCCAGGGCCGCCCGGTCCCGGCCGTACCGCCCGTACACGTACTGGATCACCTCCTCCCGCCGCTCGTGCTCGAAGTCGACGTCGATGTCCGGGGGCTCGGCCCGGGCCGCGCTGACGAACCGTTCGAACAGCAGCCCCCCGCGGACCGGGTCGACCGCCGTCACCCCCAGGCAGTAGCAGACCGCGCTGTTGGCCGCCGACCCCCGGCCCTGGCACAAAATGCCCCGGGACCTGGCGAACCGGACCAGGTCGTGGACGGTCAGGAAGTACGCCTCGTACTTCATTTGCCCGATCAACTTCAGCTCGTGGTCGAGCTGCCGCCGGACGTCGTCCGGCACCCCGCCCGGGTACCGCCCGGCGGCCCCGGCCCAGGCCAGGGCGGCCAAGTAGCCGGCCGGCGTCTCGCCCGGGGGGACGAGTTCGTCCGGGTACTCGTACTTCAATTGGTCGAGGGTGAACGTGCACCGCCCGACGATGTCGACGACGGCCCGGACGGCGGCCGGGTGGTCGGCGAACAGCCGGTGCATCTGGGCCGGCGGCTTCAGGTGCCGCTCGGCGTTGGCGAACAGCCGGCGGCCGGCGTCGAGCACCGAGCACCCGTGCCGGACGCACGTCAGCACGTCCTGGAGCGGGCGGCGGTCGGCCGCGTGGTAGTGGACGGCGTTCGTCGCCACGAGCGGCACGCCGAGCCCCCGCCCTACATCCGCCAGGGCCGCCAGCCGCCGCGCGTCCCCGGCCGCGTACGACCGGCTGGCGGCGAGCCACACCCGCCCGGGGGCCGCATCCCGCAGCAGCCGGAGCGGCCCGACCCAGTTGTCCGCCAGCGGGTCGGCCGGGACGACGGCCAGCAGCAGTCCGCCGGCGGCCGTGACGGTGCCGCCGCCGGGGTCCGTGCCACTCGGGTCCGTGCCGGCGTGGGCGAGCAGGTCGGCCAGGGTCAGGTCGCACTCGCCCTTGTCGGCCCGCCGCTTGCCGAGCGTCAGCAGCCGGCAGAGCCGGGCGTACGCCGGGCGGTCCGGGGCCCACGCCAGCACGTCCGGCGACCCGTCGGCGAACGCCAGCCGGGCCCCGACGACCAGCTTGAGGTTCGCCCGCTTGGCCGCCTCGTGCATCCGCACCGCCCCAGCCAGCGAGTTGCGGTCCGTGACGGCGATCGCCTTGTGCCCGAGCCCCGCGGCGGCGAACACCAGCTCGTCCGGGTGCGACGCCCCCCGGAGGAACGAGAAGTTCGTCGTCACGTCCAGCTCGGCGTAGTACGGCGGCGAGCCGGCCGGATGCGGCGAGCCGGGCGACTGCGGGAACGGGTAAGGCGGCCGGGCCGGGGCCGGCGGGGTCGGGACGATCCGGAGGATGGGGTTCGGCGGGTCCGGCACGCGGCGGACAGGCGGTTGGGGCGCGGGCCGTGGGGCACCCGACGCCGCCGGCACCTGTTGTGATTGCGAATCCTAACTTATATCTAACTTCCAGCCCTTGCGGCGTCCAACGTGCCAAGCGCCCTCGACACCGACCTTGGCGACGCAGGCGTGCTGCGCCATGCCGCCTGGGTCACGCGCCCTGAGCGGTTCAGATGACGACCGCCGCCGTCAGCGCCGACCCGATGCTGGCCGGGCGGTACATACGAGGGGTAGCCCGGCGAGCGGTTACAATGCGCGGGCTTTCGACGGAATCGTCAAGCGTGGGCCAACTGCACTAGCCGGGGCGCAGGAATGGAAAACACGCCGCCCGGGCTGAAAGGCCGGCCGGCGTGTTCATTTTGGGTGATTCAGGGGCCTGCCCTTACAGCCCGCCCAACGCACTCGTCGATTCGACCGGCCGCCCGAGTCGATCCGCGGCGGCCCGCTCGAGCAGGTCGGCGTTACGCAGGTTCGCCTTGAACGCGACGTCGAAGAGGTCACCAGCCACCGGGACGAGCCCGACCGCCCAGTCGGCCAGCACGTTTCCGGCGATCCGGAGCTGCACCGCCGGCGGCAACTGGTGCTTGCGGGCGACGTGGAGCGGGTACAGGCCGATCGCGCTCGCCAAGGTGTCGCCGACGACCGGGACGAGCCCGAGCAGGCCGTCGAGCCCAACCTTGACGCCGAACAGGGAGAACCGGGCATCCATCCACCGGGCCACCCGCCGGACCCGGGCCACGTCCCGGACGAGCTCGTCGGCGGCCCCGACGCTGCCGGGCTCACCGGCGCGATAAACGCGGACCGGGGTCGGGGCGGCTTCCGCCGGCCCGACTGTGCTCGTGCCTACGACCGACGACCGTCGCGCAAAGTTCATCATGGCGGCGTTGATCATAGGAGAAGGACGTAGCAGGCCCTGCGACGTTCGGCCGGTTCCAAAGACTGCCACTGGTTCGAACGGCTTCCGCAGGAGTCAGCCAGCACCTTGCAAGCGGGCTGATCCGCAGAATGCTAAAATCACCCCCCGCGCCGTCGCGTGGGCCGGCGACACTCGATTTTTCGGTCTTGCTTCGCAACAATGGAGGGGCGCAGGACGAGGCCGACACCCCCCGGGCGACGGGGTGACGGTTGGCGGCCGACGTAGTGCCGCCGCCCGGGATGATTCCGCCGCGGGTCCGTCCGCCGCGGGGGCCGAGATGAGCCCCCACGATCTTCCGCCCGCCCCGCGCGACGGGGCCGGCGAGCGACACCTCTGTGAACCTCAACATTACGATCGAACAACCCGAGAAGCGGCTGGCCCTGTTCGGGTCGGCCGACCGGTACCTGCGGATGCTCCGTGACACGTTCGGGGTCACGATCACGAGCCGCGGGGACGAGGTGATGCTGGCCGGCGAGAAGGACGCCGTCAGCCGGACGGCCGGCGTGCTCGACCGGATGCAGAAGAAGCTCCGGCGGCAGGACTGGCTCAGCGCCGACGACGTCGGCAGCGCGATCGGGCAGTCGTTCGCGGCCGAGCACGGGCGGGCCGGCGACGAGATCGACGTGTACGCCAAGGGCGCGGTCATCAAGCCCAAGACCGAGGGCCAGCAGGCGTACGTCCGGATGATGTTCGCCAACGACCTGACGTTCTGCGTCGGGCCGGCCGGCACCGGCAAGACGTACCTCGCCGTCGCCGTCGCCGCCACGCTGCTCAAG
>JAQGHJ010000449.1 GCA_028288905.1 Phycisphaerales bacterium
GACCAGAGCGTGCAACACAACGTCGCCGTCGGAGTGGGCAACCGGGGAAATGGCTGTGCTCACCTCCACGCTGGCCAGCACCAGCCGGCCGCCGGACTGCAGGCGGTGGAGATCGTAGCCGTGACCGACGCGGAACGGGGGCGGATTGGGCATGGGGGCAAGTGTGATGTCCGGATCGGTCTCCCGGGGCATGTGCGTCCCGACCATGGCCCGGTCGGCCTGCAGCATCGCTCGGCAGTCCTAGCACGGCGGCGATGAGCCGGCCACAGCGGGGGCGGGACGCCCATGCCACGCGAGCGGAGCCCCCGCGGTCACAGCCCGTACTCCTTGATCTTCCGGTACAGCGTCCGCTCGCCGATGTCGAGGATCTTCGCCGCCTGCTCGCGGTTGCCGTTCGTCAGCTTCAGCGTGTTTCGGATCAGCTCGACCTCGGCTTGCTGGATCGTGATTCCGACGAGGTTGCTCATGCCGCCGACGGCCGCGTCCGGGGCCGGGCCGCCGGGCGGGCGGATCTCCGGCGGCAGGCTGTCGGCCGTCAGCCGCGGGCCGGGGCTGAGGACCACCATCCGCTCGACCGCCCGCCGCAGCTGTCGCACGTTGCCGGGCCAGCCGTAGCTCATGAGCAGTTGCTGAGCCTCGGGCTCGATCCCCTCGACCGCCTTGCCGAGTTTGTCGGCCGACAACTGCATGAAGTAATGCATCAGCAGCGGGATGTCCTCCCGCCGCTCCCGCAACGGCGGGATGCGGATGCTGATGCCGTTGATCCGGTAGTACAGGTCCTCCCGGAACTGCCGGTCCGCCGTCATCTGCTCCATGTTCCGGTGCGTCGCGCTGATCAGCCGGACGTCGACCTTGATCGGGTCGTTTGCGCCGAGCCGCACGACCTCGCCGGTCTCCAGCGTCCGCAGCAGCTTAGCCTGCATGTCGGCCGGCATGTCCCCGATCTCGTCGAGGAACAGGGTGCCGCCGTCGGCGTGCTCGAAACGGCCCTCGCGGTCGGTGCGGGCGTCGGTGAACGCGCCCTTCACGTGCCCGAACAGCTCGTCCTCAAGGATGGTCGGCGCGAACCCGGCCGAGTTCATCGCCACGAGCCGGCCCTTGCGGCGCTTGCTGGACGAGTGGATCGCCCGGGCGATCAACTCCTTACCGGTACCGCTCTCGCCGAGCACCAGGACCGGGATGTCGCTCGCGGCGACCTGGCGGGCGGTGCGGATCACGTCCTGCATCGCCCGGCTGGTGCCGATGATCGCCTCGAACCCGCCGCGGTCGCCGCTCACCTCGTTCAGCTGCTCCTGGAGCACCTGGTTCTGCTTGCGGAGGGCGGCCTGCTCGGCGGCGCGGTTCACCTGGGCCCGGAAGTCGTCGAGGTCGAGCGGCTTCTCGATGAAGTCGAAAGCCCCGAGCCCCATCGCCTCCTTGTACGTCCGGACGGCCCCGTGGGCCGTGACGAGGATGACCGGCGGGGCAGGCGTCTGCTTGGCCGCGGCGGCCAGCACGTCGAGCCCGTCCTTCCGGCCCTCCATCATCAGGTCGGTGACGACGAGGTCGTATCGCCGGCGGTCGAGCTTCTGCCGGGCCTCGCCCAGCGAGTACACGACGTCGCACTTGTGCCCCTGCCGCTGCAGGGCCTCGCACATGACCTCGGCGTGGTCCCGCTCGTCGTCGACGACCAGGATGTTAGACGGGATGATCTCGGGGTCGGGCATGGGAAGGGGGTCGTGCTGAGTGCTGAGTACTAAGTGCTGAGTGCCGGGAAGTAAAGGCCGGCCGTCCAGGCCGGCCTATCGGGTTCTTCCCGCTCCGTAGCCAGCACTTAGCACTCAACAATTCCCTTCATTTCGCCGGCACCTCGATCGTGAATACCGACCCCTTACCCACCTCACTCGCGACCGACGCGCGGCCGCCGTGCTCCTCGGCCACGCGCTTGGTGATCGCGAGCCCGAGGCCGGTGCCGCCGCGCTTGGTGGAGTAGTAGGCGCCGAAGATTTGCCCGAGCGCCTCCGGCGGGATGCCGGGGCCGGTGTCGGTCACCTGGATCTTGGCCCGGTTCCCTTCGCGGGCGGCGGACAAGATGATTTCGCCGCCGTCGGGCATCGCCTGGAGGGCGTTGATCATCAGGTTCAGGACGGCCTGCTTGATCAGCCGCTCGTCCAACGGAATGACGAGGTGCCTGCCGGCGCCACCCGCGGACCCTGTCCCACCGCCGCTGCTGCTGGCCTCGGACGGCGCGGGCGACCGGACGCGAAGTTGGACCCGCTGAAGCTGGGCTTGGGGGGAGTAGAAGTCGACCAGATCCTCGAACATCTGGTGGACGTCCGTCGGCCGCTTCTCGATCTCGATACGCCCGGCGTAGCGTAGAAAGTCGTCGAGGATCTCGCCGAGCCGGCCGGTCTCCCGCTGGACGGTCGACAGCCGCTTGACGAGCCGGTCGTGGACCTGCGGGCTAACCTCTCGGGGGGTGATGTCCTCCCGGAGCAGTTGGAGGTTGAGCTGGACGGTGGAGAGGGGGTTCTTGATCTCGTGGGCGAGCCCGCCGGTGAGGGCCCCCAGTTCGGCGAGCCGCTCGGCCCTGCCCGCGCGGACCTGGATCCGGGCCGTCCGCCGGTAGGCGACGACGGCCACGACGCCGGTCAGGAGCAGGCCGCCCATCCCGCCGGCCGCTAGTCCGAGCCCGAAGGAACTCATCGCGGCCGAGCGTAGGGGCGGGGGCGAAGGGCAGCAAGGGCCCTCGCCCGCCGCGGCGACGGTCGTCGGTTCCGCGCGCCGGCGGCGGTGGCAGCGGTGCCGCGGCT
>JAQGHJ010000481.1 GCA_028288905.1 Phycisphaerales bacterium
GCCTCACGACCTCATCGCGGAGCATCCGCCCGCGCCATTCGAGGTTGTCCCTGGCACTGCGTCACGCCTTGTCCTGTCCGATGAACGACCGGACCCTCCTACCGCCAGTCCGCCGCCCGAACAGGGTGTCGGTCCGCGCGCCCCGCCGGCTGCCTGAGCCACTTTGGGCGGTTGCGTTACAGTTTGCTTGTCCACGCGAGATCATTCGGCACGACGTGAGGCGACGCGCGTCAACGGACGCCGACGCGGCGCCGTGCTGCCCACCTAAGGACCATTCCCATGAAGACCCTGATTGCTTCGATGCTGTTCGCCCTGACGGGCCTGTCCGCTGCCCCCACCGGCCAAGCCGGGGCGGCCGTCGACTGCTGCGCCGTTCAGGCTTCGTGTTGCGCGCCGGCGGCGGCTTGCTGCACCGCCACCAAGGCCGCCCCTGCCCCCACGAAGGTGGCCGGCGGCTGCTGCGGCAGCGCCTGCTGCACGTCCGGCGCTGCTTGCTGCGACTGATCGGTGCCGCGGTGATTGACCACGGGCGGGCGGCTCGCTTCACAGCGGGCCGCCCGCCTTTTTTTGTTCGTCCCGCCCCGCTCGTACCGGACGCCACCGGTCCTCGGCTCAAGCCGTGCCTGCGAGTCCCCGCATCACGCCCACCACGCCGGCCGTCACCTTCGCCATCGCTGGGTAGTCCAGCGTTTCCGGCAGATCGGTCGGGCGGTGGTAGTGCGGGTTCCGGAAGAAGCTCGTGTCCGTCACCATGACCGCCCGGTAGCCCTGCTCCCAGAACGACCAGTGGTCGGACATGTCCGCCCCCATGAACGCCGGCCCGGCCGCCCACACGCTCGGCAGGTCGGTTGCCTTGCGGAACAGCGCGTTGCACCGGCGGGCGAAGACGAAAGACCGCAGGTTGCCGACGAACCCGATGAAGTCTCCCCGGTCGCGGAGCAGCCGGCCGAACAGCTTGCGGTTCAGCTCGGCCGGGTACCGCTGCGGCTCGTTCGGCGTGAAGTAGCCGATCATCTCCAGGTTCACCATTCCGACGATGTCGTCCCCGCGGGCGCGGCAGGCCTTGGCGCAGACGAGGCTGCCCATCTCGGCCGACTTGTAGAACGGCGGCTCCTCGTTGGCGAAGGCGACGAGCCGCACCGTGTCCCGCGGCCGTGCGGCGGCCAGCAGCCTCCCCGCCTCCAGCAGCCCGGCGACGGCCGACGCGTTGTCGTCCGCCCCCGGCGTGCCCGGGGCTGAGTCGTAATGCGCCCCGAGCACCCATACTTTCGCCGGTCGACGGGAACCGATGATCGTCGCCTCGATGTTCCGCACGTATTGCCCGGCCGCCTCGTACGGCTGCGCCACAGGCGTCAGCCCGTTCGACCGCAGCGTATCCTCGACGTACCGGGCAGCCCCCTCCAGCCCGCCAGGGTGCCGGCCCAAGTTCCGCTCGCCGATCACGCCGGCCAGTAGGTCGACGTGCCGGCGGAGGTTGGCCTCGATGAGCGGAAGGTCAACACCGGGTGGAGCGGTCGGCGGCATGGTCGGATCGTAGGGCCGGCTGTGCCGGCCGGCGGACTTTGCCATCGCTCCTACATCAACCCCTTCAGCACTTCGACGTTCACCGCGTCCCATTCCCGCCCCTGCTCGTCCTTCCCCTTGGCCGTCTCCAGGATCTTCGGTACGTTCGCGAACGCCTCGTCCCGGACGATCGGCCGGAAGCCGTCGAGCCCGATCGTCCCGCGGCCGATGTGGTCGTGCCGGTCCACACGGCTGCCGAGGTCCTTCTTGCTGTCGTTCAGGTGCAGCACCCGCACCCGGTCCAGACCGACCGTCGCGACGATCTGCTTCCGGAAGGCTGCGTATTTCTTCCCGCGGAAGTCGTACCCGGCCGCGAACAGGTGGGCCGTGTCCAGGCAGACGGCCAGCCGTTCCGGGGCCTTCACCTTCTCGATGATCGTGGCCAAGTGTTCGAGCTTGTACCCGAGCGACGTGCCCTGCCCGGCCGTGATCTCCAGGCAGGTGATTGTGGCCGGCCCGCCGCCCGGCCCGCTCTCACCGGCCGGGAGGCGGCCGTGTACTTCGTCCAGCGCCTCGGCCACCCGGGCCAGCCCGACGTCCTCGCCCGACCCCAGGTGTGCGCCGGGGTGCGTGACGAGGTACGGGATGCCGAGCACCACGCACCGCCGCAGCTCCTCGGCGAACGCGTCGATGCTCTTGGCCCACAGCGCCGCGTCCTGCGACGCGAGGTTGATCAGGTAGCTGTCGTGGCTGACCGTGTGGGCGAACTTCAGCCGGTCGCACTCGGCCTTCCACTTGGCGACGTTCTCGTCGACCAGCGGCGGCGCGGCCCACTGCTGCTGGTTCTTAATGTCATTTTGGACAACTACGGGTTGAACCACCGGCTTTAGGTTCCACTGCGCCGGGGCCTGCGTGAAAATCTGCACCGTGTCGAGGCCGAGCGACTCGGCAGCCGCTAACGCCTTGTGGTAGCCGCCGGAGACGGAGAGGTGTGATCCAAACATCGGTGAGTTCAGGGGCGACGCAACTAGAGGTTCGGAAGCGTTGTGCCAACGTACAGCTTCGCACAGGCCTCGATGATCTTCGAGGCCTCGTCCAGTGACATGTCGCCGGCGGACCTGTACCTACCTTCTACCGAGAAAACGGCGTTGTTGCCCGTATCGGTCGGCAACTCGCCCAGATCGTCGGCCATCTCGAACGTCCAGTTCGAGTGCTTGGCCCGGAAGTAGAACTGGCGGTTCCCGATTGTGCCATCGGCTTGAACGGGCGCAGCACCGTACACCTCAAAGGCGAGTCCCAAATCCCCAACCTCTACGTTCCGACGGTTCCCTGACGATGAAGCGGTCGTCATACGCTCCCCCGCTTGCACAACTGCCAGAACGACGTGAAGACTTGAACGGTGTCGAGGCCGAACTTTTCGGCGGCGCAGAGGGCGTTGTGCATGCCGCCGGCGACGGAGAGGTGGGAGCCGAACATCCCCGCATGATAGCGGCCGGTCGGCCGGAACGGGGCTACGCGCGGGCGGCGGCCGCGTCTGGTACGCTCCGGCCCGTCGGATGGGTACCGCCCGTGCCAACCTCGCCCCGCCGGACGCCGCGGCCGCCGGCGACCGTCGGCCGCTCCGGTCGCGGTCGTCGCGGTGGGCGGGCGCGCTGGCGGCGCACCTGATCCGCCGGGGCGTGTCGCCGAACGCGATCTCGGTAGCCAGCGTGGCGTTCGCGGGGGCGGGGGCGCTCGGACTCGTCCTGGCGCGGGCGGACCAACTGCCGGCGGTGCTCGTCGACCTGCTTTACCTGCTGGCGATCGTCGGCATCCAGGGCCGGCTCGTGTGCAACCTGCTGGACGGAATGGTGGCCGTCGAGGGCGGCAAGGGCGGGCCGGCCGGCGGGGTGTACAACGACCTGCCGGACCGGCTGGCCGACCCGATCCTGCTCGTCGCCGCCGGGTACGGGACGAACCTGTGGCTCGGGCCGGAGGTCGGGTGGCTGGCGGCGGCCGGGGCGCTGCTGACGGCGTACGTCCGCGTGCTCGGGCGGTCGATCGGGGCAAACACGTACTTCACCGGCCCGATGGCCAAGCAGCACCGGATGGCCGTCCTGACGGCCGCGTGCGCGGTCGGGGCGGTCGTCGCGTGGGTGCCGCTGGCCGGCGGGCTGCGGCACTGGGTGATGTTCGCGGCGCTCGCCGGCATCGCGGGCGGGTGCGGGGTGACCGTCGTCCGCCGGGTGCGGCTGATCGTGCGGGACCTCGAAGCGAACAAGCGGTGACGGGCGGGCAGTCCGGCGTGGCACGGGTTTGCAACCCGTGCGTGAGTCCGATGCCTGCGGAGCGGAAGCACGGGCTGCAAACCCGTGCCACGGGAAGACGGGCGGACGCATCATGGTCGCAGGGTTAATCCGACTCCTCACCGGGGCGCAGGCCCGCTGGAAGGGGACCGACCCGGTCCGGCCGGACGGGTCGGTGCCGCAGCGGATCTTCTTCGCCAACCACACGAGCAATCTCGACGCGCCGGTCGTGTGGGCGTCGCTGCCGACGGAGGTCCGCCGCGTCACCCGCCCGGTGGCCGCCCGGGATTACTGGGACGCCGGCCCGGTCCGTCGCCGGCTGGCGAACGACGTGTTCCGGGCGCTGCTGATCGAGCGAAAGAAGGTGACGAAGTCGAACAACCCACTGACCGCGATGGCCGACGCGCTCGACGCCGGGGCGTCGCTCATCCTGTTCCCCGAGGGCGGACGGTCGGCGGCTGACGCCGCGGCCGAGCCCGGCGAGTTCAAGGCCGGCCTGTGGCACCTGGCCCGCCGCCGGCCGGACGTCGAGCTCGTGCCGGTGTTCCTGGAGAACCTGAACCGTATCCTGCCCAAGGGCGATTTCCTGCTCGTCCCGCTGTTGGCGGCGGTCACGTTCGGCGAGCCGCTGCGGGTGGCGGACGGGGAGGACAAGCACGCGTTCCTCGGCCGGGCGCGGGACGCGGTGGCGAACCTGCGGCGGCGGGCCGAGGGCGGGTGAGGCGGACGGACGGCCGTGCCGGGAAGCGGGCGGCGAAGATAGCCCTGCGTGCGAAGAGGCCGGCCCGCGGACGGCCGGGGTCGGAGGGGACATGAACCGTCGGCGATCCTCGTCCGTTCGGACCGCGTTGGCCGCCGGGTGCGGCATGGCGGGCATGGTGGGGATCATCTGTTGGTATCGACCCCTATCCCCGCCGACCTGGCTGCTCTTCTTGTCGCCCGTCGTTGCGACCCTTGCAGCGGTGACCGTCCTCTCGGCCCCCGAAGTGCGCCGCATCATTCGGTGGAACCTGCCCAGGATGCGACGCAGGGCAGGGCTTTGCGCCGGGTGCGGGTACGACCTCCGCGCCAGCCCCGACCGGTGCCCCGAGTGCGGCCGCGTCCCGCTCGGCCGACGGAGGGCTTCCCTCCACCGCTAAGGCCGGACGGCGGGAGGGACGCACTACCGGAACCGAGTACGCTCCTGATGACCGCGACCCCGGCGGCCGAGCGGCGGACGCTGGTTACCCTAGCCGCCGCGGCCGACCTTCACCGACGGAACTTATGCCCGCCCCCGACCGCGACGCCCTGATCCTCGCCGCTGCCGTCGGCGGACTGCTGGCCGTCGCGACGGCCGTCGGCCGACTGCTGCGCCGCCGGGTCGCGACCGACGCCGGCCGGCGGACAATCGATAACTTCAACGCCCGCGTTGCCGCGTGGTGGGTGATGGCCCTCGTGTTCGGGGCGGCGATCTCCTTCGGGCTGCTCGGGGCTTGCGTGCTGTTCGGGCTCGTGTCGTTCTTCGCCCTGCGGGAGATGATCACGCTCACGCCGACTCGGCTCGGCGACCACCACGCGCTGTTCTGGGCGTTCTTCGTCATCCCGCCGATCCAGTACGTGTGCGTGTACGTCGGGTGGCAGGACTTCTGGTCGATCTTCGTCCCGGTCTACTGCTTCCTGTTCCTAGCCGTCCGCAGCACGCTGCTTGGCGACACCCGCTGCTACCTGGAGCGGACGGCCAAGATTCAGTGGGCGCTGATGATCTGCGTGTACTTCGTCAGCCACGCCCCGGCTTTGCTCACGCTCGCGTCGCACGAGGCGGCCGGGATGGTGGGCGCGGGGACGTCCGCGTTGGCGGTCGCCATCCCGCCCGGGTCCGGGTGGAAGCTGCTCGTCTGGCTCGTCGTCGTCGTGCAGATGAGCGACGTGCTGCAATACGTGTGGGGCAAGCTGCTGGGCCGGCGGAAGATCGCCCCGACCGTCAGCCCGAGCAAGACGTGGGAGGGGTTCGCCGGCGGCGTGCTGTCGGCCACCGCCGTCGGCGTCGGGCTATCGTTCCTCACCCCGTTCGACGTCCGCGTGGCAATCGGCATGGGCCTGACCGTCTGCCTCATGGGCTTCTTCGGCGGCATCGTCATGAGCGCGATCAAGCGGGACGCCGGCGTGAAGGATTACGGCGCCCTCATCGCCGGGCACGGCGGGATGATGGACCGGATCGACTCGCTTACGTTCGCCGCTCCCGTGTTCTACCGGCTCGTGCGGCACTACTACCCGTGAGCGGGCATCGGAGCGGCATCCGGCACGACGGCCAGTCAACGTTGTGGTGCGGGCTTCGGCCTGCACCCGTCTACGGTGCAGGCCGAAGCCCGTACGACAAAGGTCGCTATACGCCCACTCCCGGTATCACTCCGGCTCCCCGCCCCCGGGCAAGCGAGTTGGCCGCGGTGTACAAGCACCCGCCGGACGCCGGGGCGGCGGGCGGGTAAACTCCGCGGGCCGTGCCCGACTCACCCCCCAACTCACCGGTCCCGTTGGCCACTACGGCTCGCGGGATGACCGACCGATACCTCGCCCTCCACCCCAACGAGGCCAGCCGCCTCGCCGCCCTTGTCGACCTGCTCGATGCCGGTGGCGACGTCGCCTCCCGCCGGCACATGCCGGGCCACCTGACGGCCAGCGCGCTGATCGTCGACCCGGAGGCGGCCGACGGGCCGGCTGTGCTGCTGATCCACCACAAGGGCCTCGGCAAGTGGCTTCAGCCCGGCGGGCACCTGGACCCGGGCGAAGTGCCGATCGACGCCGCCCGTCGGGAGGCGGCCGAGGAAGTCGGGCTGACCGACCTCGTGCTGCACCCGTGGCACGCGGCCCACGGCGGCGCGCCGATCGACGTCGACATCCACCCGATCCCGGCGAACCCGAAGAAGGGCGAGCCGACCCACTTCCACCACGACTTCCGGTACCTGTTCCTCGTCCCGCCCGGCGGAGCGCCGGGAAACGTCCGGCTGGCGGTCGACGAGGTGGCCGGGCACCGGTGGGCTCCGCTGAACGGGCCGAATCTGCCGGACGACTTGGACCTCGCCCTCAGCAAGGTGCGGGACGCGATGGGCGGATCGCGCGACCCCTTCTGAAACTGGCACTCCGAATCGCTGTGCCCGCGGCTTGGGGGGAGCGTCCGCGCAATGCCGACGGAACGGTCCGCGGTGCGGACCCTACGCGCTACGCGGACGCGTCACTTTCCTGTTGGCACCACGTTCACCGTCGCGTACACCGCTTGTTCGAACTCCGCCCCGCCGGCCGTCTTGAGGTTGCACTGGATCTTTAGCTGGTCCACCACCCGCAGGTCGGCCAGCTTGAGGGTGACGGACTTGTTGTCCGCGCTCAGCTCGGCCGCCGTCACCTCGACCTCGTCGTGGCCGGCTTTGCCCGGGGTCTTGGCGGACAGGTCGGGGGAGCCGTACTTCTCGGTCCAGGCGTAGTTCCACTGCTCGACGGCGTAGTTCTGCGGGTCGGCCGCCTCGGTCTTGTCGAGCGGCTGGGCGAACGTGAGCCGGACGCCGCCGGGGACGACGGCGAAGCGGGTGGGGGCGAACCCGGGCTTGCCGGTGTGGCGGACGCGGTACAGCCCGCCGTCGGCCGTCCCCTTCGTCTGCCAGCCGCCGCCGACGCCGGCGACGTACAGCTGCCCGTCGGCCGGGTTGAACCGCGGCCGCATCACACCGGTCGGGAAGTCCAGCGGCAGCCGGACGACAGCCGCCTGCTTCGGCATGGCGCCCGCCGGGGCGGCCGCGTCCGGCAGCAGCAGCATGGTGCACGCCGCCCCGAAGCTGGTGTGGACCCACTGCCCGGCGTACGGCCCCCAGGCCGACTTGGCCGGCACCTCACACTGGCCGCCGCTGGAATTGTCCAGCGCGTGCGGGATCCAGACGAGCGGCCGGGCGGGCTGCGCGGGCACCTCGGCCTGGTGGTGGTGCGGCAGGAACCCGAGGAATGGGGCCGGCGCCCCCGGCGAGGCCGCGTTCGGGTCGAGCAGGTGGATCTTGCTGGACGGGATCCAGTTGCCCTGGTTGTCGCTCAGCGTGACCCACCCGGGGCCGACGACGCCGAGCCCGTTCGGGGCGCGGAGCCCGTCGGCGATCGTCGTCGCCGTCTTGCCGTCGGCGGACAACCGAATGAGCCGGCCGTGCCCGCCGAGGCCGGGCTCCATGCCGATGCCGCCGCGGGCGTAGTAGAAGTTGCCCGCCGCGTCCGTCTGCAGGTCGAACACGAACCCGTGGTACGACGGGTGCGTTTCGCCCTCGGAGCTGACGTTCTCGTACAGGTCGGCCTCGCCGTCGCCGTTGAGGTCACGGAGCCGGGTGAGCTGGTCCCGCCCGCGGACGTAGACGTCGGTGCCGACGACCTTGATCCCCAGCGGCTCGTACAGCCCGGCGGCGAACCGGGTCCAAGTGAGCTTGCCGAGTGTGGCGTCGATGCCGGAGACGACCCAGACGTCGCCGTTGAGCGTGCAGACGGCCGCCCGGCCGTCGGGGAAGAAATCGACCCCGCCGAGCCGCATCCACGCGTGGTACGGATTGGCGTCCGGGAGCGTGAGGGTGTCGACGACAAAGGCGGGGTCGGCGGCCGCGGCGGCCCGCTTGCCCGCCGCCGGCTTGCTGGCGGCCGCTCCGTCCGCCGCGCCGACGTCGCCGAGCCGGCCGGCCGTCACGACCGGCTTCCACCGGGCAGGGCCGGGTTCCGACATCGCGTTGCGGTCGGGCGCGGGCGGCCCGCCGCCCGGCAACGTCCTCGACTGGGCTTGCGGTTCCACCTCCGCGGTCGGCCCGCGCCGCAGCGTCACGCGACTGACCTGGTCGTTCGGTGCGGCCGGGAAGGTGAGCGACACGCGCGTACCGCTCAGCTGTAGTTCCGAGCGGCCGGTGCCCGCATGGCGGTCTTGTTCGACCACCGTGGACTGGTCGCCGGCGGCGAGCGCGGCGCGGTCGCCGCCCGAGGTGATTTTCGCCGTGGCCCCGGCGACATCGCACAGCGCGATAGTCACCGGCCGCGTTGTCGGGCCGACGCAGATCGTGCGGGTGAACGCCCCGCCGCCGGGGCCGCCGGGGTCGAACCCGGGCACCTCCAATACGTCGGCGTCGCCGACCCGGTAGGCGAGGGTGACGCGGTCGCCGTTGACGCGGTGGCCGACGAACCGGCCGGCCGAGCCGTCGCCGGCGGCCGCCGCGCCCTCAACCCGAAACGCCTCCGTCCCGGCCAGCGTGACGTTGTCCTGGCCCTTGTGGTTCGTCAACATTGTGCCGGACAGATTGAGCCACCCGCCGGTCCAGCCCGACGCCATCGCGAGCCGGTCGGTGTCG
>JAQGHJ010000482.1 GCA_028288905.1 Phycisphaerales bacterium
GGCGGGGGACGAGGCGGTGGCGACCTCACGCCCCGCCGCCGCCACGCGTCCTGCCGTCGCCGCGCCGACTTCCCGCCCCGCCGCGGCCGCGTGGCCCGATACCCGCCCGCCGGCCGACGAGGTACCCGGCCTCATCGCCGCACTGTCCGACCCCGATTGGCGGGCGCGGGACGCGGCCCAGGCCGGGCTCGTGCGGATCGGGGAGCCCGCCGTGCCCGCCCTGGAGGCTGCCGCCCGGTCGACCGCCGGCCGGGACGAGTCCCGCACCGCCGCCCGGGCCGCCCTCGCGCAGGTCGCCGAGGACCGGGTAAGTGGCCCGTCGTACGTCACTCTGCGGGTGTCGGATGCCCCCGCCCGCCAGGCGTACGAGGCGCTCGGCCGCCAAGCGTTCACCCCGCTCAAGCCGTACGCCGACACGCTGTGGACCGAGGACGCCGGGCGGCGGAAGGTGACGGTCGCCGTCGACCGCCAGCCGTTCTGGGTCGCGATGCGGGAACTGGCCCGGCAGACCGGGCTGGAGGTGCGGGACGTGAACGGGGAGCCGCGGCTCGCCCCGGCCGGCGGCGGCCCCGGCGGGCAGGCGGCGGGCCGGGCCGTCGTCGCCGGGGCGTTCCTGATCGCGGCCAACCAGGTCAGCCGGAGCCGGACGGTCGACCTGTCGGCCGACGGCGACCCGCCGGTCCAGGAGGAGTTCAATATCCAGTTCACCGCGTTCGCCGAGCCGAAGTTGAAGGTGCTGGGCGCGTCCTCCGTTCTGAAACTCGACGAGGCGGTGGACGACCGCGGGAACTCGCTGCTGCCGCCCCCGGACCCGGCCGCGGCGGCTGCGGACGAGGTCGGTGGCCCTGTGTTCGGCGGGGACGGCTCGTACTCGCTGCTGGGCACCCTCCGGTACCCGGCGAAGGACGCCGGCACCCGGATCGCCCGGCTACGCGGGTCGGCCGCGTTCGCGGTCCAGGTCGAAAGCGAGAAGATCGACTTGGCGGTGGCCGGGCTGCGGGGCACGACGAAGGCGATCAAGGGCGTCCGGGTGACGTTCGGCGAGCTGACCAAGACTGGGGACGGCTGGCAGGTGAAGCTGACGGCCGCCGCCGCCGAGGCCAACCCGCTGTGGCAGGAGGTCCAGAACACGATCCAGACCCGTCTCCGGGTCGTCGACGCGGCCGGCCAGCCGCTGGAGCAGCAGGGGTTCGGTAGCACCGGGAACGGGTCGTCGGTCGAGGTGCAGCTGACGTTCGCCCCGAGCCACCGGGCCGAGGACGGCCGCCAGTCCGGCGACCCCGCGCGGCTGACGTGGGAGGTGCCGACCCGCACCCGGGACGTGACCGTGCCGTTCGAGTTCCGCGACCTGAAGTTGCCGTGATCCCGCCCCGCCTTCCCCGACACCCGCCGGCTGCCTTCGGCACCGCTGTCGCCCGGCGCCCATAAGCTTTTTGCCACCTATGCAATCTGCCCCGACCACAGACCCGGCCGCCGCCGCGCCAGCAGCAGCCCCGCCGATCCTCGACGTCGTCGACTACCACAAGGCGTACGGCGACTTCGTCGCCGTCGACGGGCTGTCGTTCGCGGTCGGGGCCGGGCAGGTCGTCGGGCTGCTCGGGCCGAACGGGGCGGGCAAGACGACGACTATGCGGGCGATCGCCGGGATCATCCCGCCGACCCGCGGGCGGGTGGCGGTCGACGGGTTCGACGTGACGACCGACCCGGTGGAGGCGAAGCGGCGGTTGGCGTACGTCCCGGACGACCCGAAGCTGTTCGAGACTCTGACCGTGTGGGAGCACCTGCGGTTCGTCGCGGCCGCTTACGACGTTCCGGATTTGGTCGACGCCGGCGAGGAGCTGCTCGCCCGGTTCGAGCTGACGGGCAAGCGGGACACGCTGGCCCAGGAGTTGAGCCGCGGGATGCGGCAGAAGGTCGCGATCTGCTGCGCGTACCTGCACCGCCCCCGGCTGCTGCTGCTCGACGAGCCGCTGACCGGTCTGGACCCCCGCGGGATCCGGACGATGAAGCAGTCCCTGGCCGAGCGGGCGGCCGCCGGCAGCGCGGTCGTCGTCAGCTCGCACCTGCTGTCGCTGGTCGAGGACCTTTGCACGCACCTGCTGATCGTGAACCGCGGCCGCCGGCTGTTCTACGGCCGGACCGACGAGGTCCGCGCCGCCTTCGCCGGCGCGGGAACCGACGGGTCGGCGGAGGACGCGTCGCTCGAAGAGGTGTTCTTCCGGGCGACGGAGACGTGAAGGACGGACAGTGGTTGGGATCAGCCACCCGGATCGGCCCAATCTTTGAAGAACGGTTGGAGTTCGGACTATTGGGCCGGGGTGGTTGTCGTGAGGGCTGAACCGGAGCTTCTTTTCGCGGGGCAACGCCCGGCAGGCCCACTTCTACTCGTGGTGGCGAATCTTCAGCCGCCGCTCGGCAAATCTCCGAAGGCGTCGTCCTGCTGATGTGCGCCCGTTCCCTACCGAGCGCCGTGCGGTGGTCCGCTCACAGGGGCTGGAATGCTGCGAGGTGCGGCCAGCCATCGGTGGCGGCGATTGCCCCCTCGAGTGGCGAGCGGTCCGGTCGCACGGCGACACCCGTACCGGCCCCTCTGCCGGGCAGGCTGAAGCCCGCGATTCTGCGCCCGCCCCGCGACTCCGCTAGTCCCGCGCGGGCGGTGGGGTGACGGTCCGGTGGCGGGGCTGCAGCCATCGAGATCCGGCGGCTTTGGCACACGCGCCCGCGAGCGGGGCCGCGCCCTCTCGGCTTAGGACCGCCCTACGCTGTTCCGATTTGAGCAGTCGATCCTCCGCGGCTGGCGGACGGCGGACGGAAGTATCCGCGCCTGCTCATCCCGCCGCGTTCACATCGGCCGCTCGGTCGCCGCCATCTCTTCCTTATACCGCCACTCGACGACCGCCTTCACGGCGATCGTCAGCAGCCCGACGACGGCCAGCAGGCTGGCAGCGGCGAACACGGGGACGACCGTCACCACCGTCTCGTAGTACAGCCGCTCGATCCGGAGCGGGAGCGTCTGCTGGGCGGCCGACCGGTCGGACACGACGTACACCGCCCCGAACTCCCCGACCGCCCTGGCGTTGCACAGGATCACGCCGTACAGCAGCCCCCACTTGACGTTCGGGAGCGTGACCCGGCGGAACACCGTCCACCCGCCGGCCCCGAGCGACCGGGCGGCCTGCTCCTCGTCCGTCCCCTGGGCCTGCATGAGCGGGATCAGCTCCCGGGCGACGAACGGGAACGTGATGAACACGGTCGCCAGCACCATGCCCGGCAGGGCGAACGTGACCCGCGGCGTCACCTCGAACGTCCCGATCAGCGGGACGGCCAGCTCGTACGTGCCGTTCACCCACGCGAACCACCCGGTCCGCCCGAACAGGAGCCACAGCGACAGCCCGGCGATGACCGGGGAGACGGCGAACGGCAGGTCGATGAGCGTGACGAGGACGCTCTTGCCGCGGAACGCGAACTTCGTCACGCACCAGGCGGCCGCGACGCCGAACAGGGTGTTCAGCGGGACCGAGACGGCGGCCGTGACGAGCGACAGCTTCACCGAGTGCCACGTCCGCGGGTCGGCCACCTGCTGCCAGTACGCGGCCCAGCCGGCCCGCAGCCCCTCGTAGAACACGACGGCCAGCGGCAGGACGAGGAACGCGACGACCAGCACCGCCGCCAGGGCGATGAGGGCGAGCCGGACGAGGGGCGAGGGGGCGGTGGCGCGCATCAGGAATCTGGTCAGCTCACGCTCTGCAGGCTTGGCAGCGGCGGCACCCCTGTGGCATGGGCGTCCCGCCCACGCTCGGGCTGGAGCGCGCAGGGGGTCACGACGTTTCGGCCCGCCCGCGTCGACTGGCGTAAGCATGGGCGGGACGCCCATGCCACGGGAGCACTGCCCGCCTCACGCGACGGCCGACCCGCCCCGGCCGGCCACCCGCCGCTGGAACGCGTTGATCGCCAGCAGCAGGACGAACGACGTCGCCAACAGCACGACGGCGACGGCCGTCGGGGCGGCGAAGGTGTCGTCTTCCTCCATCAGCAGGATGATCTGATGGGCGGTGATCTGGGTCTGCGGGCGGTTGCCGGCGATGAAGATGACCGACCCGTACTCGCCGAGCCCGCGGGCGAACGCCAGCGCGAATCCGGTGATCAAGGCCGGCACGAGCTGCGGCAGGACCACCCGGCGGAACGTCAGCCACGGCCCGGCCCCGAGGCTGACCGACGCCTCCTCCGCCTCCCGCTCCAGCTCTCGGACGACCGGCTGCACGGTTCGGACCACGAACGGCAGGCCAACGAACATCAGCGCCACGACGACCCCGAGTGGGGTGCGGGTGACGCGGTCGTACCAGTCGACCCGAACCGGCCACCCGCCGCCGCCGGCTTCGCCGAACCCCCGCCACGCCGGCCACGGGTACGCGAACCCGGCCGCGTCCAGCGCCCGCCCGACCCACCCGCGGTCCGAGTACAGGAAAGCCAGGGCGATGCCGGCGACCGCCGTCGGCAGGGCGAACGGCAGGTCGATGACCGCGTCCATCACCCGCCGGCCGGGAAACGCGTACCGACCGAGCACCCAGGCGATCAGGAACCCGACGCCGACGTTCGCCAAGGCGGCCAGGGCCGACGCCCCGATCGTCAGCCGGTACGCCCCGAGCACCTGCTCGCTGAGCACGATCCGCCGGAACTCGTCCCACCCCAGCGTCCCCGCCCGCGCCGCCAGGGCGGCCAGCGGCAGCAGGACGATCAGGCTCAAGTACGCCACGGAGTACCCCAGCGACAGCCCGAAGCCCGGCAACACGCGGCGTGGGCGGGGATGGCGGGGACGGGGCGGCATTGGGAACGGGCGGTGGAACGCGGAGCGTTCAACGTGGGGGACGGGGGTCGTGGGACGCACCGACTCGGCAGGACTGTTCCTTCCCCCATTTAGCGTCAGCCCGCAGGACTGACGCTAAAAGATTCAACGCGGGGAGGGTTCGCCGCTTCCCCACAATCGATCTTCAACCCTCCACCGTCGGCGCTCGCCTTCGCCTTCTAATCCGCAATCGGAAATCCGCAATTCTCTCCCTCCCCTCCGTCACTTCTTCCGGATCTTGTCCAGTTCCCCACCCGTGGCGAAGTGCTGTCTCATGACGGTCGGCCAGTCCTTGAAGTGGTCGGCGAACCGGTACAGCTTCAGCGGCTTGAACTGGTCGGCGTGGCGGGCGGCGACCTTCTCGTCGCTCGGGCGGTTGTAGAACTTCGCCACCAGTTCCTGCCCGGCGTCGGCGTACAGGTACTTGATGTACCCTTCGGCCGCCGCGCGGGTGCCCTTGCGGTCGACCACCGTGTCGACGAACGCAATCGGCACCTCGATCACGATGCTGTCGGACGGCACGACCAGTTCGAATTGGCCCTTGGCGGCCGGGTCGTTTAGCACCTGCAGGATCTCATTCTCCCACCCGAACAGCACGTCCCCCTCCCCGCGGACGAACCGGGTGGTGCTGCCGCGCATGGCCGGGTCGAGGATCGCCTTGTCCCGGTCGTACGCCTTGGCGACGAACGCGCGGGCGGCCGCCTCGCCGGCCGCGGCGTCGGGGCCGGCCGCCCGGAGCGCGTGGGCCCAAGCGGCCAGGTAGATCCACCGGGCCCCGCCGCCGGTCTTGGGGTCGGGGGCGAGCTTCGTCACGTCGTCCCGGGCGAGGTCCGCCCAGTCCCTGATCCCCTTCGGGTTCCCCGCCCGGACCATGAACACGACGGCCGACGTGTACGGCACGCTGTGGTTCGGGAACCGCGCCCGCCAGTCCTTGGCCGTCAGCCCGGCGTCGGCGATCCGGTCGATGTCGACGTCGACGCTCAGCGCGGCGATGTCGGCCTCGTTGCCGGCGACGATCGCCTGAGCCTGGCTGCCGCTGGGGCCGTGGAACGTCTCGACCGTCACGTCCTGGCCGGTCGATTGCTTCCAGTACGCCTGGAACTGCGGGTTGAACGCGGCGTACATCTCCCGCGTCGGGTCGTAGCTGGCGCTGCGGAGCTTGAGCGGCCCGCCCGCCCCGCCCCCGCCGCCGCCCGGTTGAGCGCTGGCCGGGCCGTTCGCGGCCGACCCCTCGTCCTTCCGCCGGCACCCGGACAGTGCGACGACGCCCGCCACGAGCGCGACGACCGCCCACGCGCCGGTTACCCCGGCAACCCCCGGCCCGATTCGGTCCCTACGTCCCGGCGTCCGCATCGCTGGCTCCGTGTCGTGTTCGCCGCGGCCGGCACCCGTCCGGTCCGGTGCCGCCCCGCCGGCGCGGGAGCGGGAATGTAGGGGCGGGCGGGCGACCGGGCAACGGAAGCGTCGGCGTTCGTCTGGCAGGGCGGGCGCCTCGGGCGGCGGGTGCCGCCGGGGTTACTTCAGCAGCGCCGCCATCTCGTCCGGTCCGGTGTACCGGTCGGCGAGCAGCCGGCGGGAGCCGTCCGGGGCGATCGCCTCGATCCGCGGGAGCGACTCCACCGCGTAAGACGTGGCGACGGCCGGTTGGGCATCCACGTCGACCATCACCGGCACGTACCCGGCGGCGACGGCGGCGGCCACCTTTGAGTCGATCCATGTCCCCCGCTTCATCTGCTGGCACGGCGGACACCAGGACGCGGTGAAGTAGGCGAGCACGGGCTTGCCGGCGGCGGCGGCCTGCGCGCGGGCGGCCGGCAGGTCCGACTGCCACGCGATCGTGCCCTTCCCGTCCCCGGCGGACGGCCCGCGGTTCGCCCGCGCCACGAGCACGAGGACGGCCATGCCGACCGCGGCGAACAGGAGGGCCCACACCGGCTTGTACGCGTTTCGCATCACTCACACGGGCGAAAGCAACGGTCGACGACGATGATCGAGCGTAGCACCTCGGCGGGGTGCGGGCGCCTCAGTCGTCCTTCGGGGCGGGGGCCGATGCCGCCGGGGCAGTGGCTCCCGCCCGCGGCCCGGCCGGCTTGGCCGCGGCTCCGGGCCCCGGGTTCAGCACCGTCGCCCGGTACGGGCTGTCCGCCGCCAGCATCGACAGCCCGACCGCGGTGATGAAGGTTCGGTCCCGCGAGCACCACGCCCGCTGCCACATGCACATCTGCGGGTCGTCGAACACCGGGGCTTGTAGCGGCATTCTCTTAAGGCCGTGCCGCGGGCATCGGGGGCTGCACAGGATGTGTTGATCGGTCCGGAGCCCGCCGTCGGCGTCCTGGAGGGAGATCAGCCGCCGGGCCATCGGCAGGAACCACTTCGCCACGTCGGGGGCGTCCGCCATGGCGTCGACGACGAGCAGGTCCGCCAGGAAGTCCTCGGCCGTGAACAGGACCGGGGCCGGGCTCGGGTCCAAGTCGAGCTTGTGCACCTTCGCCCAGGATGCGCGGATGTCGTCGCGGCCCTTGTCGAGCGTCACCTTCGTCGTCTTGGCCTTCAGGAGCATCGCCTTAAGGGCTTCCAACTGTGCGTCCGTCGCCGCCTGGCCGGCCGCCTTCTTCGCCTTGAGCCGATCCCACTCCCGGTCGATCGCCCACCGGTTCGTCCGGTCGGCCTGATACAGGACCGACAGGCGGGCGGCCATCACGTACCCGTCGGAATCGACCGGCTCGTCGTCGAGCACGCCTTCCCGTTTCAGCCATTCCGGCCGCGGGTCGGCCTTGCCGGCCTTCCACTTGCCGTTAGCCGCGTGGTCGTCCCGCTCGGCCAGCTCGCTCATCGCGTACAGCTCGGCCTTGAGCAGGACGGCCGGGTCCACGGTCATGCCGTGGCGGACTGCCGACTCCAGCGCCCACACGCTCACCGCGTGCCCGAGCAGCGGGGCGTGATTGGCGGTGCCCCACCCGCCGTCCGGCCGCTGGTTTTGCTCCAGCTTCCGGACCAGGTGCTCCACCTCGCCGTCGTACGGCTTGATGCCGGACACGGGGTCCCGCAGCTCTGCGAAGTACAGGAGCGTCAGGCTCGTGGCGATCTGGGGCCCGACGCGGGCGGAGAACGGGGTCTCGCCGCCGGCCGGGTTCGCCGTGTACAGCCCGGGCCCGCTCCGGCCGGCGGCGGCGTACAGGTAATCCGCCGCCCGCTTCGCCTCGACGCGGTACGTGCCGCGGCTCGGCGTGTTCCCGGTCCGCAGGAGGGCAAGGGCGGCCACCGCCGTGTCGGCGACGTACGACGTGCCCGGCTTGGGCTTCGTGCGGGCGTGCAGGTGGTCCGGGAGGGATCGGGTGAGCCGGTTGTTCCACCCGCCGTCCTCCAGTTGCTCGACCGTCAGCCACTCCATGAGGTCACCGACGGCGGCAGGCGGTTCTTGCTTGCCTGGGGCCTTGAGCCTCACCTGCCCACCCGCCGGTGCCGACCATCCGGAGATCGTCCCTCCCAGGGCCAGGGCGACCGCCCACGTGTGGGCGCGAGCGATGGACGCGACACCGGCGTTCAGACTGCGACTCGGGCGCGGGCTTCGCACGGGGCTACCGCCTTTCGGCTGGGGTCGGGGCGAGACGGTTATCCGGGGGGACGACCCCGAGGCACAACGAGGGTGACGGGCGGGCCCGGCGGCGGCAACGGCGTCGCGGCCGGTCGAACGATTTTGCGCCGCGGGCGACGAGGAGTTCAAGTGAAGAATACAACGACGGCGCCGACGACCGCGGCCGAACGGTGACGTGTGGCGTTCACACCCGACCGTGCCCGCCCGCGTCGCCGTTGCCGCCGCGGTCCCCGTTCGCGCCCGGCAGCCGGTCGCCGTTCCCGGCGGCCGTCGCGGGCTTCACCCGGCCGAACCGGTGCTCGGTGCCC
This sequence comes from Phycisphaerales bacterium, assembly GCA_028288905.1. Classification (GTDB taxonomy): domain Bacteria; phylum Planctomycetota; class Phycisphaerae; order Tepidisphaerales; family Tepidisphaeraceae; genus Humisphaera. Next base: position 8,747 of record JAQGHJ010000482.1, read on the forward strand.
GCCCGCAGCCGGGCGATGTTCGAGCGGTGGCGGAACGCGATCAGCCCGGCCATCAGGAGCGTGAACGCGAGCACCGGCCACTGCGGCCCGAGCGGCTGCCACCCTAGGGCGACGGCGAACGCCAGGTACGCCACCGGCAGCACGACGGCGGCCGCGATCGACGCTAGGCTGACGATCTTTGTCCGGGCGAACAGCGCGCCCCACACGCCCAGCGCGACGAGCCCGGGCAGCGTCAGGTACGGGAACAGCCCGAGCACGACGCCCGCGCTGGTCGCCACGCCCTTGCCCCCGCGGAACCCGAGGAACGGGCTGAACATGTGCCCGGCGACGGCCGAGAACCCGACGAGCAGCCACAGGCCGTACGCGCCGGCGTCGGCCGCCGCGAACCCGACGGCCGCCCCGGCCGCCAGCATCGGCAGCAGCCCCTTGAGCAGGTCCAGGGCGAACACCAGCGCGAAGAACCGCCCCCCGAGCAGCCGGCCCACGTTCGTCGCCCCGATGTTCCCGCTCCCGGCCGTCCGGACGTCGATCCCCTTCGCCTTGCCCACCAGGAACCCGAACGGGATCGCCCCGACGAAGTAGGCGACCGGGACTAGGGCGAGCAACGTCTGGGCGGGGGTCATCGGGGACGGGTTGTATCCGAACGGACGGCGGGACGGGAAGTTGGGATCGTCAGGTGGAAG
>JAQGHJ010000509.1 GCA_028288905.1 Phycisphaerales bacterium
GAGTGCAGGCTGGGAAGCCTGCACGACAATCACCCGCACGCGGCCAGCTCCGCGAGCTGGCGCTGGACGTCCGGGCTCAGCTCCCGCTTCGCCCGGGCGAAGCGGGCGATCATGCTCTTCACCTGCGACAGCGTCGCCCGCGGGTGCTCGATCACGAGCACGTTCGCCGCCACCTGCCGGATGCCGTGCTCGACGGCCTCCAGGCTCGTGCCGACGACGGCCCGGGCGGACGGGCAACGGTTGGCCAGTACGACGGCCGCCGCGGCGCTCTGCACGACCAGCACGGCCGCAGCGGCGGGGGACTTCTTCAGTTCGGCGGCGACGGCCTTGAGGGCCGGCACGAGGTGCTTGGCGTCGGCAGGCACCTCGACGGCCTTCAGCGGCGACTCCTTCGCCTGGGCGGTGATCGCCGCCTTGGCCGGGCCGCACGGGCCGTCGCACCACCAGAGCAGAACGTTGGCGGCCGCGCCGGCCTCGCCGCCGCCGGTGCCACCGACAGCCGCGACGGAACTGGGCGAGCCGCCGGCCGCCGCCGGCCCGCCGGCCGAAGCGAGGTCCCCGTAGCCGAGCTTCACCTTCTTCAGTCTCACCCAGTCCTGGGCGGCCGGGGTGAGGCGCGCCCGGTAGGGGAGCACGAGCGACCCCGCGGTGCCGCTCTCGCGGAGCAGGGCGTCGAGCTGGCGGGCGGTGTAGAACATCCGGTCAGTCGCCTATTCGTAAGGTGTCCTTCACGACACCGTTTCCGCCCGAGGGTGACGGCACCGCCCATCGCACGCTCGCTCACTCCCCGTCAACCAGCCCGGCGACGAAGTACCGCACCGGGCTCGTCTCGTCGCCGACCAGTTCGCGGGCGGCCTTCCCGTCGCTGTTCAGCACCACCGTCTGGCCCGGGACCGACCCCAGCGGGTCGGCCGCCAGCACCGGATCCCCGTCCGGCCGGCGGTCGCCGTTCACCGGCTGGACGACGGCCAGCCGAAAGCCCTTCATGGACCGGTGCTTCACGGTCGATGTCGCGGTGCCGATGACGGTGCCGAGCAACAAGGCGTTTTCTCCGAGTTCGTCGTCATCGCCAAAACCGTACTGACACCCGGCCGTCACAGCACGAGGGCGGACCTTCGGTCCAGCGGCTAAACGAGGAGGCCCGGATGCTTCGTATGCATCGCTCACGGACTGACTACGAACCGCTGACTACTGACTTCCTCAGATCATCCGGAGCGACCCCGTCATCATCACCCGCCGGTACCGGGTGAACGTAAGCGGCGTCGTGATGCCCTCGCCGGTCGGCGTCGCGATGCTGTAGCTCAGGTACCCCTGCCCGCCGAGCCCCAGGCCGGCCGGGCTGCCGCCGTTGACGACGAACAGAGTCGTCGCCGCCCGGCGGCCGAAGCGGGTGATCGTGTCCAGGTTCCGGCTGTGGATCAGGGCGGTGTGCCGGTACCCGTGCTCCGACTCGATCGCCAGGTCGATCGCCTCGTCCACGTTCCGCACTCGGACGAACGGGACGAACGGCATCATCTGCCCGAGATGGACGAACAGGAGGTCCATGTCCGTCTCGCCGACAAGGAGCTGCGTCAGCGGCGGCACGCCGGTGCCGGCCGCGCGGGCCAGCACGGCCGCGTCCTTGCCGACGAAGTCCTTGTTCACGTGGTGCTTCCCGTCCTTCGGGTCGAGCACGAACGCTTGCTTCGTCAGCGCGTCGATCTGCCCGCGGCTCAGGACGAACGCACCGGCCTTTTCCATCTCCGCCAGCAGCTTGTCGAACACGCCGTCGACGCAGAACACCTGCTTCTCGCCGATGCACAGCAGGTTGTTGTCGTACGCGGCGCCCTTGACGATGCTCGTTGCGGCGTTCTGCAGGCAGGCCGTCTCGTCGACGACGACGGGCGGGTTGCCCGGGCCGGCCACGATCGCCCGCTTGCTCGCCTTCAGCGCCGCCCGGGCGACGGCCGGGCCGCCCGTGACGACCAACAGCGAGATGCCGCGGTGGTTGAAGATCTGGTCCGCCGTCTCCAGCGTCGGCGGCACGACGCAGGTGATCAGGTTGTCGACGCCGTACTTCGCGGCGATCTGTCGGTTGTACTCCCGCACGGCGATCGCGGCGCAGTTCGTGCCGCTCGGGTGCGGGTTGGCCACGATCGCGTTGCCGCTGGCGATCATGTTGACCGCGTTGGCCGACAGCGTCGGGACCGAATGGGTGACCGGCGTGATGATGCCGATCACGCCGAACGGGGCGTACTCCTCCAGGCAAAGTCCGTTCGACCCGCTGGTGGCGTTCGTCCGCAGGTACTCGACACCGGGGACGAGTTCGAGGATCTGCAGCTTCTCGACCTTGTGGTCGAGCCGGCCGATCTTCGTCTCGTCCAACTCGATCCGCCCCCACTCCTGGGCGTTCTGCTTGGCGATCGCCTTGATCAGCTTCACGATCGCGTCGCGGTCGTCGAGCGACAGCTTGGCGAGCTTCTTCTGGGCGTCCGTGGCGGCGGCCACGCACTGGTCGACGGTGCCGTACACGCCGTGCTGCCCGACTGGGACGGTGATGGTGGGGCCGCCCCTGGCCTCAATCTCCCGCCGCTTGCCCTCGTTGGCCGGCGCGTCCTCGCCCGCCTTGGCCCCGCCGCGGGCGGCGAACAGCGGCGGGTGCGACGACGGCGAACCCGCCGACGACCCGCCGCCGTTCCGGCTGCCGAGCCGCTTCATCACCTCGGCGACGACGTCTTGGACGAGTGCTTGGTTCATGGGGGAGTAGGCGGTAGGCAGTACGCGGCAGGCAGAGAGGGGAGACTAGGCAGAAGGCGGCTCGGCTGGCTGCCTACTGCCTACTGCGTACCGCCTATTTCCTGCTCGCCCGCCTGGTAGAAGGTCGTCGTCCCGTACCGGGCGGAGTCGACGATGCCGATGATGACCGCGTCGGCCGGCAGGTGCTTCGTCTGCTCGGTCATCCGGGCGCTGGACCCCTGCACGACCAGCACGAGCTGCCCTTCGCCCGCCCCGACCACGTCCAGCGCGACGATTGCCCGCCCGGTGTTGCCGAGGGTCGACGGCTCGTTGGTCGCCTCGTTGTACTTCACGTTCAGGGGCTCGACGACGAACAGCTTTTGGCCGTTCAGCGTCTTGTCCTTCTGCGTGGCGACGACGTGGCCGGTGACGCGGGCGAGGAACACGGGCGACCTCTGGTCGAATGACGAAGACCGAATGACGAACGACGAAACGGAATGCGGAGGACGGCGGGATCCCTTCCCGTTTCGTCATTCGTCATTCGTGCTTCGCCATTCCGCCCCGCGGGG
>JAQGHJ010000532.1 GCA_028288905.1 Phycisphaerales bacterium
CAGAGGAATTGGGCGACCGACCACATCGCGTACAAGCACGACTGGGTCTTCCACCTCGACGCCGACGAGCGGTTTACCGAGGAAATGGTCGCCGAGATGCGAGCCAAGGTGACGGTCGAGGCCGACGCGGCGGGGTTCTACGTGCCGCACAAATTGATGTTCATGGGCCGGTGGTTGCGCCGGGCCGAGGGCGGGTACCCGATCTACCAGATGCGGCTGTTCCACCGCGGCCGCATGCGGTTCCGGGACTACGGGCACGGGCAGCGGGAGGACACGCCCGGCCCGATCGGCACCCTCCGCCGGCCCTACCTTCACTACAACTTCAGCAAGGGGCTGGACGAGTGGATCGATAAGCACAACCGGTACAGCACGCTGGAGGCGCAACAGCTTTTGGCTGGTGCGGGAACCTCCTCTCCCGACGGGGGGCGGACGCCCGCGGCGCCCGGCCGGTTTTGGGGGAACCGGGTGGAGCGCCGCCGGTACTTCAAGGCACACCTCTGGCCCAAGCTTCCCGGGACGTGGCTGCTACGGTTCGGGTGGATGTACTTGGCGCAGGGAGGGTTCCTCGACGGGTTGCCCGGCTTCCACTACTGCGTGCTGATGAGCGGGTACGAGCTGTGGACGAAGCTGAAGGCCGAGGAGATGCGCGTCGACCGCTCCGATCCGGTGCCGCAGCCGCCGCTGGGGGACGGAGGGGCATCCTCTCTAAAGGCGATCCAAGCGTGAGCGTCGCCGCGCGGGCCGGCCGCGGCATTGTCCGGCACTGTGACCTGTCCGGCAGGCCCGGCCTTGCCAGAGGCGCCTCCTTCAACAGCGGGCGTGGACGGCGCAGGTTGAGATTCCCGACGCGAGCACCTCTGACGGAACGTTCCCCGTCACCCGGTCCGCGTTATTTGCAGAACTGATCTCCTCCGGCCGGACGATCGGTCACGCGGGGAGCGGGCCCGCGGTAGACGCGGCGCGCCGCAGGTCGTGGAGCTTGAGCGAGATCTGGTGTTCGTACCCCGCCATGAACAGGCAAAACTTGAACCCGACCGCCCCGTCGAGGAAGCCGGCCCGCAGCACGTACATGTAGACGAATCGGACCAGCCACCGAGCCGGCAACCGTGGCCAAACGTGGTGCTTGATCCACCGCCGCCGCCCGTTCGCCCCGCCGTGCTTGCGGCGGTCGGCCGCGTCCCGGTGGCCGGTCATGTACCGGAACATCTCCCGGGCCTCGAGCGTGCTGTACCGGTTGTGCTTGCGAATGTAGTCCTCAAGCCCCCGGCGGTCGTAGTGCTCCATCGGCTGCCGCAGGTACCCGACCGGGCCGTCCACCAGCATGTGCTCGTGCACGTCCCGCTGCTCGTAGAGCGCCTTGCCGTGGCGGAAGAGCCGGATGTTCCAGCTCGGGAAGAACCCGCAGTGCCGGATCCGCCGGCCGAGGAAGATGAAGTACCGGTTGACGTAGAACCCGTTCTCCGGGACCGCGTCCTCCGTCGCCAGCCGGGTGAGCTCGACCCGCAATTCCGGCGTGACCGACTCGTCGGCGTCGAGGATGAACACCCACGGCGCAGTGATCGGCAGGTGCTGGATGCCCCAGTTCTTCTGCCGCACGTACCCGTCCCAAGGGCGGTGGTGGAACCGCGCCCCGAACGCCTCGGCCACCTCGCGGGTGCGGTCCGTGGATCCGGAGTCGAGCACGAACACCTCCCGCGCCCACCCGGCCACGCTGGCCAGCGAGAACGGCAGGTTCCGCTCCTCGTCCTTCGTGATGATGAAGAACGCGATCGGCACCCGGCCGGTCGGCGAAACCGCTGGCGAGTCGCCGGCGGCGGGGCGGGTGTGGGCGGTCGAGGTCATCGCGGGCATCGGTGCGCGGCGGGGAAGGCACGTCAGGTGGGTCGACCGCGGTGTTTGCGGAAGGTGGCGGGGTTGCCCGCGACGATCGTCCAGTCCGGCACGTCGCGGGCGGCGACGGCGCAGGCCCCGATGATCGCGCCTTCCCCAACGGTGACGCCCGGGCCGACGAACGCGCGGGCGCAGACCCAGGCGTCGTCCTTCAGCACGATCGGCCGCGTGACGAGCGGCATCGCCAGTCGGGTGTAGTCGTGCGTCCCGCCGCACAACATCGCCTCCTGGCTGACAGACACCCGCTCGCCGATCGAGATCGGTCCCAGGTTGTACACCTCGCAACGGTCGCCTAGCGAGCTGTCCGCCCCCATCGACAGCTTCCACGGGTAGTAGACCCGGCTGGTCCGGCGGATCGTGCACCGCGGGCCGACCTGGGCCCCGAAAAGCCTGAGTAGGGCCGCCCGCCATCGGCTCCAGGTGTGGAACGAGCCGCGGTACAGCGTCATCTCGACGCCCGCCCAGGCGAGCCGGCGGAACTGATCCCGCCGAGACACCGGGGACGTCGTCCGGAGCGAGCGAAAATCGGCTGCGTCGTCCGAACCCATGCTAAAGCCGCTCACCCCCGCCGGCGCTTACAGGGCGGCGGCCGGCCCGGCGAGTGTACCGTTTCACCCGCCGCGACGCTCGGGGCCGCCCCGCGCGGCAACCCGCGGCTACCGTCGTACAATCGGCCAGCCATGTGTGGGATATCCGGATTCCTCGGACTCGACCGTCGGCCGGACGTCCCCGCTATCGGACTCGGCGCCGCCAATGTTATCGGCCGGATGTCCGCCGCGCTCGCCCACCGCGGCCCGGACGACGACGGTTTCTACGCGTCCCCGGACGGCCGTTGTCGGCTCGGCCACCGTCGGCTCAGCGTCATCGACCTCGGGCGCGGACACCAGCCACTGGCGAACGAGGACGGGACGGTCGTCACCGTCTTCAACGGCGAGATCTACAACTACCGCGAGCTGCGGGCCGAACTCGAAGGGCAGGGGCACCGGTTCGCGACGAACAGCGACACCGAGGTGCTCGTCCACGGGTGGGAGCAGCACGGGCCGGCCGTCTGCGACCGGCTCCGGGGCATGTTCGCGTTCGCCGTGTGGGACGACCGGCAGCAGACGCTGTTCGCCGCCGTCGACCCGCTCGGGAAAAAGCCGCTGTACTGGACGGCGCTCGGCGGCGTGCTGCGGTTCGGGTCCGAGCTGAAGGCGTTGATGGCCGACCCGGCCCTGCCGCGGGAGGTCGACCCGGACGCGGTCAACCTCTACCTGCACCTCGGGTACGTGCCGCACCCGTGGACGATCCTCAAGGACGTGCAAAAGCTGCCGCCCGGGCACCGGCTGACCGTGCGGGACGGGCGGGTGACGGTCGATCGGTACTGGGACGTGCCGCGGCGGCCGACGTACGCCGGGTCGTTCGACGACGCCTGCCGGGAACTGCGATCCCTGGTCACCGACGCGGTGCGCCGCCGGCTGGTGGCCGACGTGCCGCTCGGGGCGTTTTTGTCCGGCGGCGTCGACTCGACGATCGTCGTCGGGCTGATGAGCGAGCTGCTCGACCGGCCCGTGCGCACGTTCACGATCGGGTTCGACGAGAAGCGGTTCGACGAGTCGGCCTTCGCCCGGGTAGCGGCCGCGCGGTTCAGGACCGACCACCGGGAGCTCACCGTCCGTCCGGACGCGCTGGGCGTGCTGCCGATGCTCGCGCACCACTTCGACGAGCCGTTCGGCGACTCGTCGGCGATCCCGACCTACTACGTGTCGAAGCTGACCCGGGAGCACGTCACTGTCGCGCTGACCGGGGACGGCGGGGACGAGGCGTTCGGCGGGTACCGGCGATACCGCCGCGGCAAGCTCGCCGGCTGGCTCGGCCGGGTGCCGGGCGGGCGGCGGGTGGCGGGGCTCGGGCGGCACCTGATCCCGGCCGCCGTCGACCGGATGACGGACCTCGGCCGGGCGCGGCGGTCGCTCTCGTCGCTGGCCGGACCGCCGGCGGACGCGTACTTCGAGCAGATGACGCAGTTCGGCGGCGGCACGATGGGGCGGCTGCTGTCGCGCGACTTCGTCGCCCGGGTCGACGCGGACCTGCCCCGGCGGTGGTTCGCGTCGCTTTACGCCGGCACCGACCCGGCCGACCCGGCCGGGGCCGACATGGCCGTCGACCTCCAGAGCTATCTGCCGGGGGACATTTTGACGAAGGTCGACCGGGCGTCGATGGCGGTCGCGCTCGAGTGCCGCAGCCCGTTCCTCGACCGGGACGTGGTGGCGTTCGCCGCGTCGCTGCCAACCGCTTGGCGGCTCCGCGGGTTCGCCGGGCACAAGCACGTGCTGAAGCGGGCGTTCGCCGACCTGCTGCCGCCGGCGGTCGCGAACCGGCGGAAGGCGGGCTTCGCCGTCCCGCTGCCGGACTGGTTCCGCGGGCCGCTGCGGGGCCTGCTCCGCGACACCCTGCTCGACGCCACCGCCCGCGGCCGCGGGTACACGAACCCGGCGGAGGTCGAGCGGCTTGTGGTGGAACACGAGGCGGGCGCGCGCAACCACGCCGGTTCGCTGTGGACGCTCCTCATGCTGGAGATGTGGCATCGCACGTGGGCTACGCTTGACTGATTCGCCTCCGACGCATGGGCCGCCGGACATCCGTCGACCCCGCGCGGAATGGGATCGCGGTCGCCCGCGGTCGCGTGTTAGAATGCCGGGCCCCGCGCGGGCGGGCGGGGCCGGCGCGGTTCCGTGCCGGGCGAACATGGTCTACACGGGAGATACGCACTTGAGTCGGATTCGCATTGTCGGCACGACGGTCGCCCTCCTCCTGGTCGGGGCGGCGGAGGCGCACGGGGCGGCGACGGTCAGTCGATCGGCGGCCGAGCGGATCTGGTACGCCCAGGGCCTGCTGCACCCGGCGATCGTTCACGTGCCGATCGGGCTGCTCGTGGCCGCCGCCATTGCGGCGTGCCTGCGGGTGTTGTTCCGGCGGATCAGCCTGGGCGTGGTGTACTACTGCCTGCTGATCGGGGCGCTGGGGATGATCCCGTCCGTGACGGCCGGCTGGGCCTGGGCCCCGCAAAAGGATCCTGGGTACGTCGACCCGATGGACGCGACGAGCAACATCTTCTGGCACCGGTGGGGCGGCATCGGCGTGGCCGCCGGCAGCCTGCTGGTGACCGCGTGGGCGACGAGCCGGCTGTGGCGGAAGCGGCGGTACGAGGCCGGGGCCTTGGCGGCGGCCGGCACCGTGGCGGTGCCGGTGCCGGCCGCGGTGCCGGCGTACGGCGCGGGCGACCATCTCGTGGCGGTCGAAGCGGTGGTCGCCGTCCGGCCGCCGGGACAGGCCGGCTGGCAATTCGCGACCGTTCTGCTGGCGGCGGCGACGAGTTGGGTGGCCCACGACGGCGGGGAACTGGTGTACCCGAAGAACCTCGAGAAGGTCATTGCCATTGCGACCGGCGCGGAAGCGGTCAAGCTGAAAGGCGCGAGCAAGCCGGCGGCCGAGTCGATGACCATCACGCCGCCCCCGCCGGCGGCGGCCCCGATCGCGGCGGCCGCGGCCGAGATCGCCAAAGCGGCGACCGCCCCAGCGACCACCGGGCCCGCCACCGGACCGGCAGACGCTGCCGTCGGCACGGCCGCCCCGCC
>JAQGHJ010000541.1 GCA_028288905.1 Phycisphaerales bacterium
CCCTCACCCTAACCCTCTCCCCGAATACCGGGAGAGGGGACAAGAAGGGGTGGCCGAGGCACCAGTCGCCAAGCCGTCGGCCGCCCCGTGGTCGATGAAGCACCTGCACCGCTTGATCGTCACCAGCGCCACCTACCGCCAGAGCAGCCGGGTGACGCCCGCCCTGCTCGCCCGGGACCCGGAGAACCGCCTGCTGGCGCGGGCGAGCCGGTTCCGGCTACCGGCGATGGCGCTGCGGGACGTCGCCTTGTCCGCCGCAGGGTTGCTCGACAAGCGGGTCGGCGGCAAGCCGGTGTACCCGTACCAGCCCGAGGGCATCTGGGAGCCGCTGGCGATCACGAAGGAGCGAGACTTCACGTACCCGCGGAGCGCGGGGGCGGATTTGTACCGCCGGAGCCTGTACACGTTCTGGCGGCGGACGGTCGGCCCAGCCAACGTGTTCGACGGGTCGAACCGCCAAACCTGCCGGGTCCGGACGGCCACCACCAGCACCCCGCTGCACGCGCTGACGACGCTGAACGACACGACCTGGGCCGAGGCGGCGCGGGTGCTGGCCGAGCGGGCGATGAAGTCGGCCGACGGGGCCGAGGGCCGGCTGACGTTCGCGTTCCGCGCCGCCGTCGGCCGGGTGCCGAAGCCGGCCGAGTTGGCGGTGCTGACGAAGATGCTGGACCGCCAGCGGCAGGTGTACGCGAGCGACGCGGCGGCGGCCGAGTCGGCGGTGAAGGTCGGGGACGCGCCGCGGGACAAGGCGCTGGACGTGACTGAACACGCCGCGTTGGCTGCGGCCTGCCTGGCGGTGCTGAATCTGGACGAGGCGTTGACTCGGGAGTGAAGGGGCCGGCGGAGGGCGGATTGCACCGCAGGGAGGACAGGCAAGAAGGCTTGTCCTCCGAACGAGCCCGACGCGCGGTGACATCCGAAAAACGAGACGATTCATGCACCCCGACCTTATCGCCAACTGGCAGCGCGTCACCCGCCGGCAACTGTTCGGCCGGTCGGCCCAAGGCATCGGGGCGGCCGCGCTCGCGTGGCTCACCCGCGCCGACGCCGCCCGGGCCGGCACGTCGGCCGCGGCCCCAAAGGTCACGGGTGACGTCGCCGCCCCGCCGCCCCGCCACGGCGGTCAGCCGGGCTTGCCGTCGCTCCCCCACCACCGCGGGTCGGCCAAGCGGGTCATCTGCCTGTGGCAGGGCGGCGGGCCGTCGCACGTCGACTTGTTCGACCCGAAGCCGGTGCTCGTGAAGATGGCCGGGCAGGACATCCCCGAGAGCGTCCGCGGCACCACCCGGCTGTCGACGATGTCGTCCGGGTACAAGAAGTGGCCGATCACTCCGCCGATCAAGCCGTTCCAGCGGTACGGGCAGAGCGGGATGGAGCTCGGCGGGCTGATCCCGCACACCGGGTCAGTTGCGGACGACATCTGCCTCGTGCGGTCGATGAACACCGAGGCCGTCAACCACGCGCCGGGCGTCACGTTCTTCATGACCGGGGCCCAGGTGCCGGGTCGGCCGAGCATGGGGGCGTGGGTGGCGTACGGGCTCGGTTGCGACGCCAGCGACCTGCCGGCGTTCGTCGTGATGACCTCGTCCGACACCGCCAAGACCTGCGGCCAGCTCTTCTACGACTACTACTGGGGCAGCGGGTTTTTGCCGACCCGGCACCAAGGCGTGCGGTTCCGCGGGGTCGGCGACCCGGTGCCGTACCTGAACAACCCGGCCGGCACGAGCCGGGCGAGCCGCCGGCTGCTGCTGGACGACCTGGCCGCCCTGAACGCCGCCCACCTGGCCGAGTATGGGGACCCGGAGATCGACACCCGCATCACCCAGTACGAGATGGCGTTCAACATGCAGGCCAGCGTGCCGGACCTGCTCGACTTCTCGACCGAGCCGAAACACGTGCTGGCGATGTACGGCCCGGACGTGCTGACCAAGGGCAGCTTCGCCAACAACTGCCTGATCGCCCGCCGGCTCATCGAGCGGGGCGTGCGGTTCGTCCAGCTCATGCACAGCGGGTGGGACCAGCACGCGAACCTGTTCACCCAGCTCGCCCAGCAGTGCAAGGACACCGACCAGCCGTCGGCCGCCCTGGTGAAGGACCTGAAGATGCGGGGGCTGCTGGACGAGACGCTGGTCGTGTGGGGCGGCGAGTTCGGCCGGACTCCGTTCGGCCAGGGCGACCCGGCCAAGCCGGCCGGCCGCGACCACTTCGGCCGGACCTACAGCATGTGGATGGCCGGCGGCGGCACGAAGGCCGGGCACGTCCACGGCGAGACCGACGAGTTCGCGTGGAACGTGGCCCGCGACCCGGTCCACGTCCACGACATGCAGGCGACGATTTTGCACCTGCTCGGGATCGACCACGAGGCCCTGACGTTCCGGTACCAGGGCCGGCAGTTCCGGCTGACGGACGTCCACGGGAAGGTGGTCAAAGGGGTGTTGGCGTGAGGTGGGCCAACGAGCTCAAACCTGTACGGGCTAGGGATAAGCGCGTGGCCCCCAGGGGCCGGAGGAGCCAGGCGATGGTCGCTCGACGGTTAGTGGCCACGTTCGCGGCGGCTTTGGCTTCGGCTCTGGCAGTGCCCGCCCAATCGGCAGTCGGCCAAGCCGCCCCGGGAGGCACGGGCGCCATCGCGCCGGACGGCGGCAGGACGAAGGGCCAGGGGCAGAAGGGGCCGAAGGAAGGGCCGGCCGAGCGGGGCGCGCGGGAGTGGGCCGAATTCGGCGACCGGATGAAGCCGCTGCTGGAAGTGGGCGACCCGGAGTGGGTCGAGCTGGCCCCCCGGATTGAGCGGGTGCTCACACTGCGGCGGGAGGTCGGGACCGACCGGGCACCGACGAAAGCGTTCGGCCCACTACCCAAGCCGGCGAAGCCGGGGAAGGCCCTGAAGAAGGGGGCGGCCGCGCCCGACGGGACGCCGCCGCCGGACGGTCAGGGGCCGCTACAACGGCTCCCGGTGCTTCCGAACGTCCCGTCGCCCCGGGCCGCGGAGCCGTCGGAGGCGCGGGTCGCGCTGAACGACGCCGCCAAGGCGGTGCTGGCCGGCGTGGCCGAGCGGGTGCCATCGGCCGACCTCCGGTCCCGGTTGGCCCTGTACCGTCAGGCCCGGGAGCGGGCCGGCCGGGAGCTGACCAAGGCCGAGCAGGACCTGCGGGACCTGCTGACCTACCGCCAGGAAGTGCTGCTGGTCATGATGGGCGTGCTGGACTGAAGGGCTGCGGCGGCGCGGCGCCCGTGCCTCCGGCGTGGTGGATGGGGGGGAAAGATGGGCTGGTACGCCGTCCGGTCCGTGTACTTCTGGCAGCGGGTGCCCGACCCGGACCGGAACCTGTTCGAGGAGCGGGTCGTCTGCGTCGAAGCGGCGACGGACGATGAGGCATTCGCCAAGGCCGAGGCCGGCGCGTACGCCGTACGGAACGGCTTCACCGTCCATCCGGGCTCACACCTGTACGTGATGGACAACGACCCGCTGATCGACGGGCACGAGCTCTGGTCGGTGATGATGGAGTCGCCGCTGGACCTGAAGGCGTTTTACGCCGCAAGATACGCGGCGTTCGACCGGCTGTAACACGGGCGGCTCCCGCCGCCTCACCCCGCCAGCTGCCCCTCGATCCGCGTGAGCTGCTGGGCGATCTCCGGGTCGGCCGCCGCCTTGGCGGTGATCGTGCGGACGGCGTGCAGCACGGTCGTGTGGTCCCGCCCGCCGAAGTATCCGCCAACTTCCTCCAAGCTGAATCGGGTGTGCCGGCGGGCGAGGTACATGCACACCTGCCGAGGGAACGCGATGCTCTTGTGCCGCCGCTTGCCCTGGAGGTCGCTGAGGCGGACGTTGTAGTACTTCGTGACCGCGTCGAGGATGTTCTGGATCGTGACCCGCCGCTGCTCGGCCGCCACGGTCTCGCCGAGCGCGGCCCGGGCGACGTCCATGTCGATCCGGCCCTCGGCCAGCATCGCCATGCCCTGCAGCTTCGTGACCGCCCCCTCCAACTCGCGGGTGTTGTTCGCGACCTTCCCGGCCACGTAGCAGACCACGTCGTCGGCGAGGTCGAGCCCGCGGAGCTTGCCCTTCTTCTTCAGGATCGCGACCCGGGTCTCGTAGCACGGCTTCTCGATCCGCGCCACCAGCCCCCAGTTGAACCGGCTGACGAGCCGCTCCTCCAGCTCCGGAATCTCGCCCGGCGGGCAGTCGGCGCTGAGGATGATCTGCTTGTGCCCCTGGTACAGGGTGTTGAACGTGTGGAAGAACTCCTCCTGCGTCCGCTCCCGGCCGCGGAGGAAGTGGATGTCGTCGATGATCAGCAGGTCCGCGTCCCGGTATCGGTGGCGGAACTGGTTCATCTCGCCGGTCTCGACGGCGTTGATGAACTGGTTGATGAACGCGTCGCACGACAGGTACAGGATGCGGCAGGTCGGGTCCCGCTCCAGCACCCGCTGGCTGACGGCCTGGAGCAGGTGCGTCTTGCCCAGCCCGACCGCCCCGTGGATGAACAGCGGGTTGTACGCCTTGCCCGGCTGCTCGGCGACCGCGACCGATGCGGCGTGCGGCAGCCGGTTGCACGGGCCGGTGACGAAGTTGTCGAACGTCAGGTCCGGGTTCAGGGGCATCTGGGCGTCAGCGTCGCCGAACACCCCGCCGCCCCGCGGCAGGTTCTCGCAGTGGAAGCTGACCGACAGCAGCCGCCCGGTCACCGACTGGGCGGCGGCGGTGAACGGCTGCTGGCACTGGCCCTGGCAGAAGTTTAGCTGGCCCGGCGTGGCGACCGTCACCTGGATGACGCCGTTCGTCAGCTGCCGGGGCACCATCCCGTCGAACCAGACCCGGTTCAGCGTCGGGTGCTGCATCCGCACGATGTTCAAGATCCGCAGCCACACCTGCGGGTCGAGCACGTGTGGCGCGGGCGCGTCGCCCCCGCCCGACCGCTCGGCCGAACGGCGGATCACCTCACGTGGGGACAGTTGGATCGTGGTCATACGGCGGTCCCGTCGCATCGCTGCGACGGCGTGACGGCTGTGGCAAAGGGACGACGGGGGCGGGGGCTGACACGCCCGGGACGTGTGGTTCCCCCCGTCTATCCGACCCGCTAACAGCCCGCTTCGACCGGCGGGCAAAAACGTGCTTCGCGGCTCTCTATAACACGGCGCTCACCCCGCCCCAAAACTTTCCTCGCACACACTGCGCTCGCGTTCGTTCAGGCGGCAGAGCCGCCGCAAATCCATACTATTGCTGCGTCCGTCGTTCGCCACGTTACCAACGTCACGGAACGAGCGGTCGAAATGTGGAGCACTCAGTTCGCTCGGCACCCAAATCGCTTTACGAAAACCCTTTAGCGGTGAAATCGAACCAAAACGGGCCCGCATTCACACGGGCCGGGATGGCGGCTTAACGTTCAGCTTCTCCATCACCTGTTTGAGGTCCTCCCATACTGCCCGTCGTGTGTCCGGCGTGTAGTTCCGCAATATGTAGGAGGGATGGAAGGTCGGCATAAGTGGGATGCCCTTCCATTCAAACCAGTTGCCCCGCATCCGGCTCATGGGCCTTTTCAAACCCAACAAATATTGCGTTGCCGACAGCCCGAGCGTCACGATCACCTTCGGCCGAACGACCTCGATCTGGCGGACGAGGTACGGCATGCACGCGGCCGCCTCGTCCGGCTGCGGGGGTCGGTCCTTCGGCGGCGGGCCGGGCAGAAACGCCCGGCACTTCACCACGTTCGCGACGTAGACGGCCTCGCGGGTCAGGCCCATCGCCCGGACCATCTCGTCGAGCTTCTGGCCGCTCCGCCCGACGAACGGCCGGCCGGTGGCGTCCTCCGTCCCGCCGGGGCCCTCGCCGACGAACATCAACGCCGCGTTCGCGTCGCCCTCGCCGAACACGGTGTTCCGCCGGCCCCGGCTGAGCGGGCACTTCACGCACCCGCGGACCTGCTGTTCGTCGAGCGTCGCCAGGGCCGCCGCCTTCTCGACCGGCGACAGCTCGGGCGAGGCGAACGATTCGCCGCCGGCCGCCCCGGCGCCGCCGAACAGCTCGACGTCCCCGCCGGCCGCGGCAGGCGGGGACGCGGCGGGAGGGGCTATGGCGGCAGCGACGGCCGGCTCCGGGCGGCGGGTGGCGGGCGGTGCGGCCTCCGCCGGTCGCGCCCCTCCCGTATCGTCCGACCGGGCCGTCGGGGATGATCGCACGATCGTGCGCTCGACGAGGTCGCCCGGACGGACCGCCGCAGAGGCCGCTTCAACCGGTTCCGAAACCTCAGCCGGGGACAGCGCCGGCACGAACGCGTGCCGTAGACCCATGGCCCGCTCGGCCCG
>JAQGHJ010000549.1 GCA_028288905.1 Phycisphaerales bacterium
ACGTCTACCTGACCTGGGGGGCGGAGACGGACCCGTCGTGGCCGTACAGCGCGTGGCTCGACGGGGCGGACGCCGTGAACGACTTCCTGCTGGACTACCGGCGGCCGGACCCCCGTGCCACGGGGCCAGGAGACACCGATGAGCACGGGACGCGGCCCTGAAGCGGAACCGCTCGACTACCAGACGCCGCGGTCCCCGCCGCGGCGGGCTCGGCTGACCGTCGGCAACCGCGTGCTGTTGGGGATCGGGCTGAGCGTCCTGCACTTCGCCGCCACCGTGGCCGCGAGCCTCATGGGCGGCCAGTGGGTGGCCGGGGTCGCCCTGTTCCCGCTCGGGTGGCTGACGGACCTGATGAACGCCCGCCTGCACGACTTGTACCGGGTCCCGATGATTCGGGCGGCGTTCGCGAACAGCATCTTTTGGGGCTTTCTGGTCGCGATGAGCGTGTATCGCCGGGGGGCCGGACGCCGGGCCGGACCGGGCGAGACGCCGTAGCGGCCGGGGGCGTGAGCCCCTGTGCCGCCCGCGCCCGGTCGGCTATACGGGGATCATGGGGCCCGACCGACGCTTCCGGTTCCACGACGCGGCGATGCGGGCGGACCTGTGCGCCCGGATGGCGGCCGCCGGGGTGGCGCACGCCGTCGGCCCGGGCGGGGCCGTCCGGTTCGCGGCCGCGGACGAGCAGGGGTTCGACGACGCGGCGGTGGACGTGCGGGACGCGGCGTTCGGCCCGTTCCGCTGGCACGTCTGCATGTGCGAGCCGGGCGAGGTCGCCGGGTACGTCGCGTACACGGCCGCGCACGGGATCAGGTACGTGCGGGAGACGAACGACGACGAGACGTGGTTCCTGCTGGCCCGGGAGCACGACCCCGAGGAATGGGGACTGTGGTGAGGGAGGCCGCGGCCTGCCGCGGTCGCCGGTGCAGGAGGAAAGCGCCGCATGGGGGGCGAACGACAGGAAAGATTTTGACCGCCGGAGTGCCGGCGAAAATTTTGAGATGTCGGGTCCCCGCCATGCGATCAGGGCCGGCGAGTTTCCGACCCCGGAGTGCGTTCAACTTGCGCGGGGATAGACGCCATAGGCCGCGCGAAAGCGTTCGCAGAGTACCCTCCGAAGTACGGGGGGGGCCGCCGTCCCCGTCCGCCGCTCACGGTCCCCGCCCGATCCCGCTCGTCGACCCGCCAGCCGGGTGCCTTGTCCGCGGCCGTGCCGCCGCGGCCTCGCGCTCGATCCGGTCCAGCAGCCCGACCGCCTCGCGGACCGACGTCCCGCCGAACTGCATCAGCAGTTCCAGGTAGTAGCCGCGGCACCCGACCGGGTTCGCCGTGCCCGGGGTGTCCGGCGGCACGCCGAGCAGGTCCAGCAGCAGTTCGAGCGGGTCCGAGTACGGCGTCGGGACCGACATCCCGGACCGCTCCATCCTCCTCGCCTTGTCCCGCTGGCGGCGGTACTCCAGCAGCACTTCGGCGGCACGCCGCTGGGGCAGCATGTAGTGGCGGTGGCCGGTCACCCGGTCGGCCTCGTTCCGCGCCAGGTCGTAGACGGCCCGCCACCGGAGGGCGACCTGCCGCGTTTCCTCCTGGAGGCGGACGAGCAGGGACTCGGTCGCCGGCGCGGCGGCAGGGGGCGGGGTCGGGCGCGGCTCCGGCGCGGGACGGTCGGCCGCGGCCGGCCCCGCACCCGGCACGTCCGGTCGATCCGCCAGTCGGTACGCCTTTGCCGCAGCGTCCGTCAGTAAGTCCTCGAACCGGCACTGGAGGGCGGAACAGAGTTTGAGGACGGTCGAGAGTTGGACGCTGCCGCTGACCGTGTGCTCGATCTGGTTGATACCGGTCGCGGCCTTGCCGTCCAGCCGCTTGCCGAGCGCCTTCATCGTCCAGCGACGGGCCTTGCGGAGCTTGGCGACCTTTTTGCCATCGAACATATCGCGTCGGCACGACCGACCGCCCAAGAGTAACATCTGGACGATGTGGTAGGCAACTGCCTACAGCAGCGTCCGGCCGGTCGCCCTACCTTGCCCGGGTGGTCGGACCGGAGCTACGCAAAGCCCGCCAGGACATGAAGCTGAGCCAGCAGGAGGTGGCCCTGCGGGCGCGGATGGACCGGGCGTTCATCTCCGAGGTCGAGACGGGGAAGCTCGACCCGAGCGTCAAAAGCCTGTTCCGTTTGTGCGCGGCGATCGGCGTCCGCGCGTCGACGATCCTCGCCCGGGTCGAACGGAAGAAGTACGGCTACAAGCGGTGAACGCGGCGGTGCCGGCCAGGCCGGGCCGACCTCCCGCTGCTGTCGTGGACTCAGTTCGACGTAGACGGCCGTGGCAAAAGGTCTTTGACTGTTCGGTGCCTTCCGTCGGCCGACGCCGCCCTCCACCCGCCGCTCCTGCCGATCCCGCGGTTCCTGGTCTGCGTGTCCACCAGCCCCCGAGTCCAGCAGAGGACTACGTCGAGACGGCCCTGGTCCTGGTCGCCCTATGCGCCCGACGGCCCCGCGGCCATCAGGAGGATGGGGTCGGGTCATCGGGTGGCATGTCGCGCAGGTCGGGTGACGGCAGGACGCCGCGTCGCGTGCGACATGCCGGGTGGGGGCGGGCGGCGGGACCGTGCCGCGGGCCGTCAGCACGCCGCGTCGAGCCACGCCGCCAACACGCCCACGTCGATCGGCTTGCGGAGCATCAGGTCGGGCTTGAGCCGGACCGCCTCGGCCAGGAGCGCCGCGTCCGTCGTGCCGCTGGCGACGGCCACCCGCATCGGCCGGCCCTCGGCCCGCACCCGGGCCAGGATCGTCGTCCCGACCCCGTCCGGCAGGTTCAAGTCCAAGATCGCGCACCCCTGCCCGCCGAGCACGGCGAGCCCTTCGCCGACCGTGGCAGCGGCGTCCACGGGGTGGCCCAGGTGCCCGAGCACGCGGGTCAGGGCCGTGCGGCAGAGTTCGTCGTCGTCGACGACCAGCACGCGGCACCGCGGTCGGGTTGTGGGGGGCAAGGGGCCTTGTGGTG
>JAQGHJ010000568.1 GCA_028288905.1 Phycisphaerales bacterium
AGGGCCTCCTCGGTCCCGCCCATCCAGTGCAGCGTGTCGGACTCGGGGACCAGCGCCTTCCACTTGCGGATGATGTCGTACTTGGTCGACGCCAGCACCACCTGCCGCTCGACCTTGTGCTCGCGGACGAGCTTGGCGAGCTGGTCGAAGTCGACGTTCTTGATGTCCATGTACAGGTGGCGGTCCGGCTTGCCGGTCATCCGCTCGAACGCCTGGGCCACGGTCGTCACCCGCCGGCCCTTGAACGCGTCCCCCTTGTACGCACCGACGTCGAGCTTCTGGAGCTCGTCCCACGTCAGGTCGGCCACGCCCTTCTTCTTCATCGCGGCGTCGGCCCCGCGGACGACCCGGCCGAAGTTGTCGTCGTGGAACGTGACGATCACCCCGTCCTTGGTCGTCCGGAGGTCGCTTTCGGGGTACGTGCCGAGCTTCCACCCGAGCTCGAACGCCTCCAGCGTGTTCTCCTCGGACAGGTCCCCGGCCCCGCGGTGGCTCTGGATGACGAACCGGTCGGCCGGCACGCGGCCGCGGACGGTCCAGTCGGCCGGTTCGGACGCCGTCGCCGCGGCGGCCGGCGTCGCCCGGTCCGCCTGGGCGGCGGCGTACGTCGGTGCCGACAGTGCCGCCGCGGCAGCGACTGCCACGGCGAGTCGTCGGGCCATTCCCGTGATGGTCGTACGGTCTCTCATCTGCTCACCCTCGGTTGGTTGCCCCGCCCAAACGAAAAGGCCCCACTGCGGTGGCAGTGGGGCCTTCTCTTTATCTCTGGCCCGTTGCGCACGTCCGCGGCCGCGACGGCCGGAGAACGTTGGATTGTCTGGCGCGATCTTCCCGACCCGACCTGCCAGTGTCAAACGTGCCGCGAAACTTCCTCCGCGGCGAGGAGCCGAGAACCTCACTGCCACGCGCAAACCGTTCAAGTTCTACCGGACCGAGAGCCGAAGCGGCGATCGGTGCCCGCGGCGGGGCGGCCGGACAGGAATGGCCGGACGCGCAGCCCGTGGCCTGTTGGTCACCGGCCGGTTCGGTGCGGCACCAAGCACTCATGCGACCTGCACTGACAGGTTCTCGATCGATAGCCGTTCCGGACGGAAGCGGATCAGCGCTGCGACCGTGAGGGCTGCGAACCCTGCCAGGACGACGAGTTGTGCCAGGGCGAACGGCGGCTCGGACTGCGTGGGGGCCAACGCTTTCAGCGCCGGGACCTTCTGGAACGCCTGCGCGACCAGGACGAAAACGTTTAGGTACAGGGCGAACAGGGCCGCGAGCACGTAGGTCGCGCGCCACCGGCCCGCCAGGTCGCGCCCATAGCGGGCGTAGAGGGCGAGGGGCAGCACGAGCAGCGACACCGCGCCGACCACGTGCGATGGCATCAGCTTTTGGAACGGGAACAGGAACCCGGTCACGCTCGTCGCCACCGTCGTGGCCAGGAACAGCACCGTCCAGCCGTCGAGCCGCCTTGCCCCCAGCATGCCGTACGCGACGACGAGCCCGGAGGCGATGCCCGTGAGGCTGATCGCAACGTGGAACAGGGTGAAGGCCGTCAGGTTGAAGTTCATGTTTTCTCTCCGTGGTGAACGCAGCGACGCGAGGGTTGGGACTCAAAAGTTGGGTGAAGGGGACGGCGTCCACTTCGGGTGAAAACGCAAGACCGGTCGTCGGTCGGAACAGCCACAATGGTCGTTACGGATGCCGGCGGTCGGTAACCAAACGGTGAGAGCTCCGCGTGGTGCCACCAGGACGGGATGCCACCCGGAAGTCGTCAGGCCCAAACCCACGGGGGTCCGCATCCGCGCCACGCACGTCCAGGATTCCTTCAAGACGGTCGACTGCCCAGGACAGGGGCGTGTCCATCCGGTGGCTCGCCCCACTGAGCGGGACGCATGGACACCACTCCACACGCTGGGGCAAGGCGGCAATGGAAGGAACGGGGTCCGCCCCGGACCACCGAAGGCGGATCAATCAGGCGGGGTTGTCCACTAGGGGCGCGGGAATCAGATCGCACGGGAGCAAAGCTGGTGCGGCCACATTCGGGCGGGCGTGATGTTCAATACGGCGAGACGCGTACTTGGTCGAACGCCGCTCGCCCGACCGACTCGATATGTCCGTCGCAAAAGGCGACGTTGATCCGGCCGTCGCGGACGTCAGTCGGGGCGTCGCCCGTCCGGGTGCCGCCGTGGCGGGCGAGCGGGACGCGGTCGCGGAGCCACGGCGTGTTCATTACGCCCGAAAGCCTGCCGGCGTCCCGGTCCGTGATGCCGCCCTGGTTGAACGTGTAGTTCGTCGTGTAGTAGAGGGCGTCGTTGAAATCCAAGGGGTTGTTGCCGCCGGTGAACGGCCGCGTGCCGCAGTCGGCGAACAGCAGCACCTCGGTCGGCGCCCGTACCCGGTACAGCCGCGCGTTGAGCGGCTGGCCCATGCGCCGGCCGCCCGGGCCCACGCCGCCCTGGTACGGTGGCGGCCCGTCCACCACGGCCATGTTGTCGCTCAGCCCGAACCGGCCCTGGCCGCCGGCGTCGCTGACGGCGGTGATGTCCGCGTTCACCCCGTAGCTGATCGGGAAGTACGGCCCCCCCGCCAAGCTCGTCACGTTGTTGAAGATGCGAAACCCGTCCTGCCCGCCCCCGCCCGCGTCCAGCCAGCCGTCGGACGGGCACCGGAAGACGCGGCTCTTCCCCTCCGCCTCGGCCTGGAACGTCGCACCGCCCGGAGCCCCCAGGTACGGCAGCAGGGCGCTGTAAACGTCCTGGAGCAACCCGTTGTCGTCCCGGTACGTCCACCGCTGGCGGGACGGGTCCTGGTACCGGATCACGCTCGCCGCCGACGGCAGATCCGACGTGCAGCTTTGGATGTACCCGTGGTGATCGTTGGCGAACACGACCGACGCCAGGCCCAGCTGCCGCAGGTTCGACCCGCACTGGACGGACGCCGCCGCCGCGCGGGCCTTGAGCACCGCCGGCAACAGCAGGCTGGCCAGGACGCCGAGGATGCCGATCACGATGAGCAGCTCGACGAGGGTGAAGGCTGATCGTCGCAGGTTCAGCATCGTTGTCTCGCCGCGACCCGTGGAAAGTCGCGAAAGCAGGCACCGCCGAGGCCGCGTGGTCCCAATGCACCGCCAGCAAACGCTGTGGCCGCGCGTCGCCGACGTCGGTGGTGCCGGGAGCAGTCAGGCGATCGACGGCCCGGCTGCCGGCCGCCGGTGCCGGGACCGCCGCAGCAACGACAGCGCGCCAAACGCGGTCAGCGGGAGGACCGACGGCTCGGGAACCGTGAAGAACTGCTCACCCGCAAAGTTGTTGAAGTCGATGCCGGAGACGGTCCCCGTGTAGGTGCCGATGCCGTCGCCTCCCATGTTTCCCCACGGGGCCGCGATCCCGCCGAGAACTTGGTTCGACAGGATGTTGTGCTCGTTGTTGTTCTGGAACACGGCGACGCGGAACGAGTCGCCGACGACGCCGAGGTCGGATAGTGCGACCGACAGCTCCAGGCCCGTCGCCACGGCCTCGGCCGCCGCTTGGTCCGCCGCGGCCGTCCCGTCGATGACACCCGCGGCATTGCTGCCGTCGTACGCCACCTCGATCGGCAGCGCGTTCGCGCCCGTCCCCGTCAGCCCGTGGCCGAAATCCGCCCCGCCCAACACGTCCCGGTGAGACGAGAACGAGCCCTGACCGCCGAGCGTGAGGTAGTCGAGGTCGAGCCGGCCGAAACCGCGCCGGACGAACAGGTACCGGTCTGGCGCAAACCCGGCGTCGAACGTGAGGCCGGCGAGGTTGTATACGCTGTCCTCCGCGTGGGGCAGCCCGGCCGCCGTGAGCGTGCGCTCGCCGCCTGGCAGACTATCGAAGAACACCTCGAGCTTGTTGAAGTTCGCCTCAATGTTGCCTGTGAGCAGGAGGTAAAGGCGCCCCTCGCGGACGGCCGCGTACGCCGCGTCCAGTTCGCTGGCGTTGTCGCCGAACTGGGTGTTTACCGTCTGGACGGACACGGCCCGGCCGTACTCGGCATCTTTGCTGCCGTCCACGACGGGGACCCCCAGCGCGCCGCGAGGGACGGCCGAACACACGATGACAAACAAGAGCACTGCCATGACCGTCCGAGACATCAAACACTTCTCCGGGTAAGGCAGTGCCCCGCGACGGGCAGCGGTTCCGCTCCCTGATCCGCCCACGCCGGCGAACGGCCACCAGCGGCTGAACCGACCGGTCGATTCCATGCGTCTGCCGGTCATTCCGGCCCCCACGACCGCTTTAGGATTCGGTCGACATCGGTCCAGAGGCCGAGAGACGGATCGCCTACATTCGCCGGGGCGCCGCCCCGCCCGCCGGCCGCCCGGAGCTCGTTCAGGTCGGGTTCGGAGCGCCACCGCCCAAGGCACCGCAACAAGCGTGACCGATCGGGTG
>JAQGHJ010000666.1 GCA_028288905.1 Phycisphaerales bacterium
ATCACGTCGTCGTCCTTCTTCTTGCCGTCGCCCGCCGCCCCGCCGCCGGCGGCACCGGGGCGGTCGGTCTGGGCCTCGGGCGCGCCGGTCGGGCCGCCGGCGGCACCGGCACCGTACATCGCCTCGCCCAACTTCTGGCTGACCGAGTTGAGGTTGTCGATGCCCTTGCGGATGCGGTCGGCGTCGTCGCTCTTGAGCGCGTCGCGGAGCGTGTTCAGCGCGCCCTCGACCTGCCCGCGAACGTCGCCGCTGACCTTGTCCCCGTACTCCTTGAGCATCTTCTCAGTCTGGAACGCCGCCGTCTCGCCCTGGTTCTTCAGGTCGATCACCTCCCGCCGCTTCTTGTCCTCGGCGGCGTGGCTCTCGGCGTCCCGCTTCATCTTCTCGATCTCGTCCTTGCTCAGCCCGCCGGCGTTCTGGACGGTCGTCTTGTTCTCCTTGCCGGTCGCCTTGTCCTTGGCCGCGACGGTCAGGATGCCGTTCACGTCGACGTTGAACGACACCTCGATCTGCGGCATCCCGCGGGGCGCGGGCGCGATGCCCTCGAGGTTGAACGTCCCGAGCAGCCGGTTGTCCTTGGCGAACTCCCGCTCGCCCTGGACGACGTTGATCGTGACCGCGCTCTGGTTGTCGGCGGCGGTGCTGAACGTCTCGCTCTTGCTCGTCGGGATCGTCGTGTTCCGCGGGATCAGCACGGTCATCACGCCGCCCAGCGTCTCGACGCCGAGGCTCAGCGGCGTCGCGTCGAGGACCAGGATGTCCTTGACGTCACCGGTGGCGATCCCGCCCTGGATGGCGGCCCCGATCGCCACGACCTCGTCCGGGTTGACGGTGCGGTTCGGCTCCTTGCCCTTGAACAGCTCCTTCACGAGCCGCTGCACCATCGGCACCCGCGTGCTGCCGCCGACGAGCACGACCTCGTCGATCTTCTCCGGCGCGAGCTTGGCGTCCCGCAGGGCGTCGAGCACCGGCTTGCGGGTCTTCTCGACGAGCCCGCCGATCAGCTGCTCGAACTTCGTCCGGGTCAGCGTCTCCTGCAGGTGCTTGGGGCCGTTCTGGTCGGCCGTGATGAACGGCAGGTTGATCGTCGTCTCCATCGTGCCGGAGAGCTCGATCTTCGCCTTCTCGCACGCCTCCTTGAGCCGCTGGAGGGCCATCGCGTCCTTGCGCAGGTCGACGCCCTCCCGCTTGCGGAACTCCTCGGCGACCCAGTTGATCAGCTCCTCGTCGAAGTCGTCGCCGCCGAGGTGGGTGTCGCCGGCGATGCTGAGCACCTCGAACACGCCGTCCCCGACGTCGAGCACCGACACGTCGAACGTGCCGCCGCCGAGGTCGAACACGAGGATCTTCTCGTTCTTCTTCTTGTCGAGCCCGTACGCCAAGGCGGCGGCCGTCGGCTCCGGCAGCACGCGGAGGACCTGCAGCCCGGCGATCTCGCCGGCGTCCTTCGTCGCCTTCCGCTGGGCGTCGTTGAAGTACGCCGGGACGGTGATCACCGCCTGCGTGACGGTCTCGCCGAGGTAGTCCTCGGCCGTCTTCTTCAGGTCCTGCAGGATGAAGCTGCTGACCTGCTCGGGCGTGTACTCCTTGCCGCGGATCTTCACCTTCACGTAGTCGTCCGGCCCGCCGACGACCTCGTACGGCACCATCTTCTCCTCGTTGGCGACCTCCTTGTGCCGCCGGCCAACGAAGCGTTTGATGCTGAACAGCGTGTTCTTCGGGTTCGTCACCTGCTGATGCTTGGCCACCTGCCCGATCAGCCGCTCGCCCTTCTCCGTGAACGCGACTACCGACGGCGTGATCCGGCTGCCGGCCGAGTTGATCAGCACCTTCGGCTGGTCCCCCTCCATGACGGCCACGCAGCTGTTCGTCGTCCCCAAGTCGATACCGATGATCTTCGCCATGATGTTGGTTCTCCTCTCGCGGCCTTCGCCGCCGGCCCGGACGCTCGTCGGTCGCAACCACACTCTGCGGTGCAAGATGCGACGGTCGCACACGTCCGCAGCACCCGACAACTAGTGCAACCCCCATGCCAGCCAGAAGCCGGCGGAACATACTCTTACGTGAGAGGGGCGAGCGACTTGCGTCACGAACCCGCCGCTCGTGTTCGTGGCTAGGTGCCAAAACGACAGGTTTAACAGAGTGGCCAGAAAGGCCCTGCCACACTGGCAAAGTCGGTTCGGGGCGTGCCCAGGCAAACGGATCAAAGGCCGGGGCGTGGCTGCGGACGCTGGAAAGCGAGAGCCAAGATCGGCTTTAACATGCTGCCAGATCCGCCGGGGAGCGAGTGTGCCAATCGGTAACACTTTGTAGCGTCCGGTTCACTCTACAGACGCGGGGCGTGGCCCGTGCTGGCCGTTGTACCGCAGCCACCTCGCGTCGGCTGTTCCGGCCACTCGAACGCTGCTCCCGACGAGGCCCTAGCGTAAACCCGACTGTCGCGGCCGCAACGACCTTTCTTGCCCACCAAGGCGGACCCGACAGTGCGACGTCGCCTGGACGGCCCCCGCGGCTTTCCTCCCGCTCGTCGCACCGTCGCGTCGTGATCGTCTCCGCACTTCCGCCGCCGGCACCGGCCGACGCCGGCGGGTCCGTTGCCAGCGGTTCGGCCCGTCTTTACCATCGCCAGTTTCCCAGCCCGCCGAGACGCGACCCATGGCCGACCGCACCGAAACCCCAGCCGCCGACGACGCGAAACGCGCAGATGACGCGAAACGCGCCGACCCGAAGCCCGCCCGCCCGCCCCGCGCCACCGTCCGGTCCGAGGCCGCCTTCGCGCGGGCCAAGTTCGTCATGCCTGGCGGCGTCAGCTCCCCCGTCCGGTCGTTCCGCGGGGTCGGCGGGACGCCGGTGTTCGTCGCCGAGGGCGAGGGGTGCCACGTCAAGGACGTCGACGGGAACGTGTACGTCGACTACGTCGCCAGCTACGGCCCGCTGATCGCCGGGCACGCGAACGAGCGGGTCGTCGCCGCGCTATCCAAGGCGATCGGCCGGGGCACCAGCTTCGGCATGCCGACCGAGTACGAGACCCAGCTGGCCACCCTGATCGCGTCCGCGCTCCCGGGGGCAGACATGGTCCGGTTCGTCAACAGCGGGACTGAGGCGGCGATGAGCGCGATCCGCCTCGCCCGGGCGGCCACCGGGCGGGACCTGATCGTCAAATGTATCGGCGGGTACCACGGGCACGTCGACGGGCTCCTCGTCGAGGCCGGCAGCGGGGCGCTGACCCTCGGGGCCCCGAGCAGCCCCGGCGTGCCCAAGAGCGTGGCCGCCGCCACCGTGTCGTGCCACTACAACGACCTCGACGGGGCCCGGGCCGTGTTCGAGCGGTACCCGGGGCAAATCGCCTGCTTCGCCGTCGAGCCGGTCGCCGGCAACATGGGCTGCGTCCCGCCCGCCCCCGGGTACCTCCAAGGGCTGCGGGCGCTGTGCGACGAGTTCGGGGCGCTGCTGCTGTTCGACGAGGTGATGACGGGGTTCCGCGTCGCCTGGGGCGGAGCCCAGGTGCGGTACGACGTCCGGCCCGACCTGACGTGCCTCGGCAAGGTGATCGGCGGCGGGCTGCCGTGCGCCGCGTACGCCGGCCCGCGGCACCTGATGGAACTCGTCAGCCCGGCCGGCACCGTGTACCAGGCCGGCACGCTCAGCGGCAACCCGCTGGCGATGGCCGGCGGCATGGCCACGCTCGACATCCTGCGGGAGCCGGCGGCGTACGAGACGCTGGAGAAGCGGGCGGCCGCCCTGGCCGACGGCCTGCTCGACCGCGCCCGCCGGGCCGGCGTGCCGATCGCCCTCAACCGCGTCGGCTCGATGCTCACCCCGTTCTTCGTCCGGGCCGACGGCGACGTGGTCGAGAACTACGCCCAGGCGACGTCCGGCGACACGGCCGCCTACGCCCGGTTCTTCCACGCCATGCTCGACAACGGCGTCCACCTCCCGCCGAGCCAGTACGAGGCGTGGTTCGTCGGGCTGGCCCACGCCGACAAGCACGTCGAGCAGACGATCCACGCGGCCGGGGCGGCGTTCGAGGCCGCCGCGGCCGGATGAACCGATCAACCCTTGCCATCCATGCCCCGCCGGTCGAGGACTTCCCGGCCGCGGGCGTCGTCGCGCCCGCCCGACCGCGGCGGCCGTGGGCCGGCTACTTGTTCGCCGCCGGCGGGGCAACGCTGTTCTCGACCAAGGCCGTGCTGATCAAGCTCGCGTACGCCAAAGGGATCAACACCGAGACGCTGCTGGCCCTGCGGATGGGGCTGTCGCTGCCCGTCTTCCTGGCGATCGGGCTGCGGGCCGCGCGGGGCCGCCGGCGCCGGGGCGAACCGCCGGCCGGGCCGCGGCTGCTCGCCCGGGCGGCTTGGGTCGGGGTGCTCGGCTACTGGTTGGCGAGCTACGCCGACTTCCTCGGGCTGAACTACGTGTCGGCCCACTTCGAGCGGCTGATCCTGTTCACGTATCCGGGGTTCGTTCTGCTGTTCGGCACCGCGTTCTTCGGCCAGCGGGTGCTGGCCCGGGCGGTGCTGGCCCTGGGGCTGAGCTACGCCGGGCTGGCCGTCATCCTTGCGGCCGACCTGCGGGCGGGCGGCGGGAACAACATCCTGCTCGGGGCGGGGCTGGTGCTGGCGGCGGCCGTCTCGTTCGCCCTGTACCAGCTCCTGGCCAAGGGCGTGATCGGGCGGATGGGCCCGCAGCTGTTCACGTGCGTCGCGATGGCGGCGGCGTCCGGAGCAGCGCTCGGGCAGTTCCTGCTGACCCAGCGGCCGGCCGCGCTGTGGGGCGGGCCGACCCTGCTGGGGTACGGGCTGCTGCTGGCCGTCGGGGCGACCGTGCTGCCGGCACTGATGCTGAACGCCGCCCTGCACCGGATCTCGGCTCAGGCGAACTCGGCGATCGGCACGATCAGCCCGGTCGTGACGATCGCCCTGGCCGCACTCGTCCTCGACGAGCCGCTCGGGCCGGCCGGCGTCGCCGGCGCGGTGCTGGTGATCGCCGGAGTGGCGTGGTTCACGCTGGCGGACCGCGCGGCGTGAGGTCCGGGCGCAGCCCGGATGCGTGAGGATTCAGCGGGCCAA
>JAQGHJ010000698.1 GCA_028288905.1 Phycisphaerales bacterium
CTCCGCAAGACGAACTTCGCCGACGTGACCCAGCTCCAGGTGCACGTCCGGCTGAAGCCGGACATCGACCCGAAGAAGCCGGCCGAGTGGTTCACCCCGTCGGACGCGTTCCTGCGGGCGGCCGGGCAGGAGCTGCGGGCCCACAAGATCACGTACCAATCGCTCCCGTGGTACAGCAACCACGCGCAGGTGTACTGGCGGCTGATGGACCTGGGCGTGATGTCGTTCGCGACCGACCACCCGGACGTGACGCTGGACGCGGTCAAGCGGTACTACGCCGGCGAGTCGAACGACACGTCCCCGGCCGCGGGGCCGATCGTCCCGACCAACGCGTCGGAAGGGAAGGCGAAGTGACCGCCACCACCGATACCGCCACCACCACGGCCGCGCCCGGCACTCACTCAAGTGGCGACGGCCAGGCCCTCATCCGCCGCGCGCTCGCGGCGGCCCGTGAGACGCGCCGTTTGGAGGTCGGGCCGGACCTGCTAGGGACGATTCCCGCCGTGTTCGCCGACCAGTTCGGCCGGGAGCGGCCGGCCGCTCTCGTGACCGACCGCCACACGCTCGCCGCGGCCGGAGAGGCCGTGCTAGCCGCGTTCGCCGCGGCCGGCCATCCGACGGTCGAGCCGTTCGTATTCGACGACCCGGCGCTGTACGCGGAGCACAAGTACGTCGAGCAGCTCCAGGCGTGGCTCGCGACCCACGACGCGGTCCCGGTCGCGGTCGGGTCCGGCACGATCAATGACGTGACGAAGCTGGCCGCCCACCGGACCGGCCGGCAGTACCTTTCCGTCGCGACGGCCGCGTCGATGGACGGGTACACGGCGTTCGGCGCGTCGATCACGTTCAAGGGGTCAAAACAGACTTTCGACTGCCCGGCCCCGCAGGCCGTGGTCGCCGACCTGGACGTGATCGCGGCCGCGCCGCCGATCTTGAACGCGGCCGGTTATGCCGACCTGCTGGCAAAGGTGACGGCCGGGGCGGACTGGATTGTTGCCGACGCGCTGGGGATCGAGCCGATCGACCCGACGGCCTGGGACCTTGTGCAAGTCCCGCTGATGGCGAGCTTGGCCGACCCGGCCGGGGTGCGGCGGGGAGACATCAAGGCGGTGGGGGACCTGACCCGCGGGCTGATGATGGGCGGGTTCGCGATGCAGTGGACGAAGTCGAGCCGCCCGGCGTCGGGGGCCGAGCACCAGTTCAGCCACCTATGGGACATGCAGCACCACACGCACGGCGGGGCGGCCCCGTCGCACGGGTTCAAGGTGGCCGTCGGCACGGTGGCCGTTGCCCGGCTGTACGAGCAACTACTGGGGCTGCCGTTGGATGAACTGGACATCGACGGGACCGTGGCCACCGCCCCGACGGCGGCCGACACCGAAGCGGACATCGTCCGCCGGCTCGGCGACGGCGAACTGGCCGACAAAGCCCGGTTGGAGATGACGGCCAAGTCCATCACGCCGGCCGCCCTCCGGGACCGACTAAGGCGACTCCGGGAGGTGTGGCCGACGTTGCGCGAACGCCTCCGCGCCCACCTGCCGCCGGCGGCGAAGCTGGCCGAGATGCTCGCCGCGGCCGGTGCCCCGTCCGAGCCTGAGCAGGTCGGCATCTCCCGCGACCGGCTCCGGGACAGCTACCACCAAGCGTACCTGATCCGCCGGCGGTTCACGGTGCTGGACTTGGCCGTGGAGGCGGGCGTGCTCGACGCAAGCCTAGGCCGGCTGTTCCCGCCTTTGCGAAGATCCTTCCATCCTCGGGCGCGGCGGGGTACGGCCTCTCTCCCTCCGGGAGAGGGTTGGGGTGAGGGCGAACGTCGATGCGACCCCGTCCCGCCGTAGCCACCGGAGTCGATCGCTCGGGACCGCCTCGACATTTACCCACACCCACCGCGGCCGCGCCGCGACGACCTCTCCCGAGGGGGGAGGTGAAGGACGACGACCTGACGCCGGTCCGCCTTCGGACCCGCGTTCAAGGACAAGGAGCCGCCCCGCGTGTCCATCCCGCTCCCCCCCCGCGCCGTCCCGGCTGCCGCTAACTTGGCCCCAGCCCGCCGGTCCGGCCTGTTGGCAATCTTCCAGCCCGACCCGCCGGCGGCCGTCCGGCTCACGGACCACGCCGCTGTCCGGGAGGGTTACCGCACGGGCCAGATCAACGTCCTGCTCTGGGCGATCGTCGGGTACGCCCTGTTCTACTTCGTCCGGAAGAACCTGAGCTTGGCCATGCCGGTGATGGGCAAGGAGCTGGGCATCGGCAAGGAGCAGCTCGGGCTGTTCCTGACGCTGCACGGCGTGCTGTACGGCGTGTCGAAGTTCGCCAACGGGTTCCTCGGCGACCGGGCGAACGCGCGTACGTTCCTGGCGGCCGGGCTAGGGCTGTCGGCGCTGACCAACGTCGCGTTCGGGTTCTCGTCCACGTCGCTGCTGTTCGGGGTCTTTTGGATGTTGAACGGCTGGTTCCAGGGGATGGGGTTCCCGCCGTGCGCCCGGCTCATGACCCACTGGTTCTCGCCGCAGGAACTGGCGACGAAGATGTCAGTCTGGAACACGTCCCACTCGATCGGGGCCGGGTGCGTCGTCGTGCTGTGCGGGTACCTGCTCACCTGGTTCGGGAACTGGCGACTGTGCTTCTTCGTGCCGGCGGCGATGGCGATCGCCGGGGCCGTCCTGATGCTGTTCACGCTCCCGGACACGCCGGCGTCGGTGGGGCTGCCGGACGTGGAAGGAACCACGGTCGCGGCCGGCGACGGGGCACCGACGGACGACCGGGTCACGTCGCGCACGCTCGACTACGCTGGCCCCGCGACCGAGGCCCAGGATTTTCGGTCGTTCGTGCGGACGCACGTGTTCGGGAACTACTACATCTGGGTGATCGCGGCGGCCAACTTCTTCGTCTACGCGGTCCGGTACGCGGTGCTCGATTGGGGGCCGACGCTGCTGAACGAGGCCAAGCACATCGACCTGTCCAAGGTCGGGTGGATGGTGGCGGCGTTCGAGGTGTCGGGCGTGGTCGGGATGCTGACGAGCGGGTGGCTGACCGACCGGGTGTTCGGCGGGCGGGGGGCCAGGACGTGCGTTGTGTCGATGGCCGGGTGCGTCGGGGCCGTGCTGCTGCTGTGGCTGTACCCGGGCCGCTCGGCGGCGGCCTACACCGTCATCCTTTGCTTGGCCGGGTTCTTCATCTACGGCCCCCAAGCCCTGGTCGGAATTTCGGTAGCGAACCTGGCGACCAAGCGGGCGGCCGCGACGGCGGTCGGGCTGACCGGGGTCTTCGGGTACGCGTCGACCGTGCTGTCCGGGTGGGGGCTCGGGAGGCTCGTCCAGTCCTACGGGTGGGACCGGGGGTTCCAAGCCATGTTCGTCGTCGCCGTCCTCGGGACGGTCGCGTTTGCCTTGGCTTGGCCGGCGAAGGCTCACGGGTACGCGGCCGACCCTTCGGCACCGCGGTAGCCGTGCCCAAACGATCAGCGGGTGCGGTCGGGCAGGTGGGACGGGGCTGATGGACCGGCACCGGTTCCCCGACCTCCGGTCGCGAAGGCCGAGGTCGGCCCGAACCGGCAGCGGCTTCAGACCGCGTCGGCCCTGCCACCCGCCCCGGCCGGCCGCAACGGGTGGGCCCCGACGTTCCACGTGACCGCCATCAGCGCGGCCGCCGCCAGCGCGCACCCGAGCATCAGCCCGAACACCCCGGCCCAGCCGTACGTGTCGGCCAGCCGGCCGACGCCCCACCCGGTGACGACGGTCGACGCGTACCCGACAATGCCGGTCAGCCCGACGGCCGCCGCCGCCGCCCGCTTGGTTCCGAGGTTCATCGCCATCGCCGCGATCAGCATCTGCGGAACGTACAGGCAGAATCCCATCGCGATGAACAACGCCCCGGCCGGGCCGGGGGAGGCGTGCGGGGCCGACCAAAAACCGTAGATCGCGCCGGCCATTAGCAGCATCGCAAGCACGCACACCCGCCCGGCCCGCCCGCCGAACACGCGGTCGGCCACGATGCCCGCCCCGAGGGCAGCGAACATGCCCGCGATCTCCGATCCGAACCCCAGCCACCCGCTGGTCACGACGGACACGCCCTTGTCCTCCTGTAGGAACGTCGGTCCCCACTTCATCATCACGTCCCGCAGCACGTACACGAGCAGGTTCGCCACGCTGATCACCCACATGTACGGGTTCGACAGCACCTGCGCGACCACGACCTGCCAGTACGACTGCTCGGCCGCCGCGGGGTCGGCGTAGTCGAGCGTTCCGGACGACGCCGGCCGGTCGTCGGCGGTCGCGTGGGTGGCGCCGGGGGCCGCC
>JAQGHJ010000725.1 GCA_028288905.1 Phycisphaerales bacterium
TGCCGCGCCGGCGGGGCGGTGAGGTCGCGCCCACGGGGTTTCCCGGCTGGCGTGGGCGGGTTTCGGATGCTGCCGGCAACCCGGTAGCCGCGTAGGACGGGCCGCGTGCCCGACTCGAAAATGACCATGTCCCTGCTCGTTGACCAAGCCTCGCACCTGCGGTCGCTCGCCCGGCAGTCCCGGGCGACGGCCCGGCGGCGGGCGACCGTCATTGCCGTCACCAGCGGCAAAGGCGGCGTCGGCAAAAGCAACGTCGCGGTCAACCTCGCGGTCACGCTCGCCCGGGCCGGCAAGTCCGTCGTGCTGCTCGACGCCGACCTGGGGCTGGCGAACGCCGACGTGCTGTGCGGCGTCGACCTGCCGGCCAACCTGTCCCACGTCATCGCCCGCAAGAAGGAACTGCGGGACGTGATGGTGCCGGGCCCGGGCGGGTTCCGGCTCGTCGGCGGGGCGTCGGGGCTGGCCCGGATGGCGGACCTGTCAGACGCCGACCGCCAGCGGCTGGTCGACGCGATGGCCGAGCTGGAGGCGCAGGCCGACGTGATCCTGATCGACACGGGTGCCGGGATCGGGCCGAACGTGCTGACGTTCACCCGGGCGGCCGACCACGTGCTGGTCGTGACGACGCCGGAGCCAACGGCCGTCACCGACGCGTACGCGGTCGTGAAGGTGATCGCCCGGCAGGACGGCCGTGACCCCGAAGCCTACGGGACCGATCCCGACGGCCTCGGCGACGGCTACCAGAACGCCGCCCGCCGGGTGAGCCTGGTCGTGAACCAAGCCCGGTCGCCGGCCGAGGCCAAGCTGGTGTACGACCGCATCGCCGGCGTCGCCCGCCAATTCCTCGGGGCGACGTTGCATGACGCCGGGTCGGTCCCGCTCGACGACCAAGTACCGGTGTCAGTCCGCCGCCGGATCCCGTTCGCGATGGCCGCCCCTCGGTCGGCGGCCGCGCAAGCCATCGCCCAGCTCGCCGCCCGCCTCACGACCGGCGTCGCGACGGCGGACGAGAGCGGGTTCTTCCGGCAGATGGGGCAGTGGTTGCGGAAGAAATGAAAGGCGGAGGGAGCGTCCGGTGCGTCGCGGTCCGGTGACGGACGCGGCGGATTGCTCGTCGTCGCCCGGGAAGGGCGATCCCAGTAATCGGTCCAACCCCCTCCACCGTTCGCAGACAACTTTCGCACCGGATTTTTCGCACTTCAGACCAGACACATCGTACGTAGTACGACGTAAGCCAACGCATGCCGCGCCGCCTCGCCGCCAGCCTTTCCCTCCTCGCCTTCGCGATCTGCTTGGTCGCGGGGATGGGGTCCGGGAACACGCTGGCGACGGTGCTGGGCCGCGGGCTGGTGGCGATGGCCGGGACGCTGGCGGTTTCGCTGGTCGTCGGTACGATGGCCCAGCGGATGCTCGACGAGAACCTGACCCACCGGGAACGGGTTCTCCGCGAGGCGTCCGACCCCGCCGCCCCGGCCGCATCGGATGCGCCGGCCGGCGGGGCGACGGTCACGGCCGATAAATCTCTGCGGAAGCAGAGGGCCGGCGGCCGATAACTGAGGCGTCGGGACAGGGTCCGCGCCGCCCCGTCGCACCGCGCGACGGGCGGCCGTCCGATTCCCCCGCGCCTTGCCCCAACGGATTGGGATACACACCATGACGAAGCCGCAACGGCCGGACATCGCGCAGGTATGGGTCGACTACAAGAAGACCCGGACCGAAGCCCTCCGTAACGTGCTCATGGAGCACTACCTCCACCTCGTCCGGTACAACGCCGAGCGGGTCCACGTGAAACTCCCGGCCGAGGTAGAGCTCGACGACCTGATGTCGTCCGGCATCTTCGGACTGATGGACGCGATCGCCGCGTTCGACGTTGACCGCGGCGTCAAGTTCGAGACCTACTGTGCCCCCCGCATCCGCGGCGCGATCCTCGACGAGTTACGGTCGATGGACTGGGTCCCCCGGCTCGTCCGTTCCCGCTCCAGCAAACTCGACGCGGCCAACAAGCAGCTCGAGGCCCAGCTCGGCCGCGCCCCGACCAAACAGGAGGTCGCGGCCAAGCTCGACGTCCCGATGGCCGAGTACGAGAAGATGGCCAAGGACTCGTCGGCCGTCGGCATCGTCTCGCTGAACCGCAAGTGGTACGAGACGGACGGGAACAAGGACGTCAGCGAGATCGACGTGCTCGAGGACAAAAAGGGGTCGAACCCCGTCCGCGAGATGCAGCGGAAGGACCTCAAGGAGCTGCTGACCAAGGGCCTTAGCCGGGCCGAGCGGCTCATCATCGTCCTCTACTACTTCGAGGAGATGACGATGAAGGAGATCGGCATGACGCTCGACCTGAGCGAGAGCCGGGTAAGCCAGATGCACAGCAGCATCCTCGCCCGCCTCAAGGCCCAGATGGCCGACAAGAAGAAGGAAATGCAGCAGGCCGCGGCCGTCTGAGCGGGGGGGGGAGTAGGCAGTACGCGGTGGGCAGTAGGCAGAGAGAGGCGGAGCGACGGGGTCGGCGCGCGGAATCATCTCAGCCCCGAAGACGAAAGAGCCGGCGGG
>JAQGHJ010000732.1 GCA_028288905.1 Phycisphaerales bacterium
TTCTCAATCCCCGCCGGGTCCAGGCCCTGGAACCCGATCTGTTGCCACAGCCCGCCGGGGCCCTCGAGGTGGACGCCGACGTTGTTGTACTTGCCCTTGAACCCGCGTTTTAGCAGCTCGGTCCCGAACCGGCTGCCGAGCCCCGTCTTCACGTTCCACCCCTCGGCCACCAACACCCACGGGGCGGCGGCCAGCTTCTTCATCATCGGCTCGTCGTACAGGTTCAGCGTCGGCTTGTTCACCAGTCCGACCTTCACCCCCTGCTCCTTGAGCCGGACGACCGCGTCCAGCGCCCGGTAGACCACCTCCCCGAACGACACCACGTACCCGCCGCCGTCCGCCTCCCGGACGACGTAGTCCTTGCCCGGCTCGAACGCCTGCCCCTGGTACAGCGGCTTGCCGGCGTCGTCGAGCAGGTCGGGCACGGGGGCGCGGTTGCTGAACAGGAACCGCATGCCGGGGTCGTTGTAGACCCGCTTGATGCACGCGGCGAACTGGTGCTGGTCGGCCGGGAAGTAGAGCCGGGTCGTGTCGTCCCCGTGGCCCGGCTTCACGCCGCCGTCGGCGAACATGCTGTTGATGCCGAAGTGGCAGGTGTTGTCCGCCATGTCGTCGACGCCGCTGTGGCTGAAGTGGGCCAGCACGTTGGCGAAGTTCAGCCGCGACATCGTGATCTCGCTGACGCACATCTCCAGGAACGCGCTGAACGTCCCGAAGATCCCCTGCTTGCCCTTCGTGTACCCGAACCCGGCGGCGGCGCTGAAGTTGCCCCGCTCCATGATGCCGGCCTGCACGAACACCTCGGGGAACTTCTTGTGGATGTGGTGCAGCCCGCACGACCCCTCGAGGTCGTTGTCGAACACCCGGACGCTCGCCAGCCGCTCCTCGGGCGTCAGCTTCTCGAGGATCTCGTTGATGACCTTGCCGAAGTCGTCGCGGTTCTTGCCGACGCCGCTGCTGCCCTTGTACGTCAGCGGGCTCTTGTCCGTCTTGGCCGTCCGCAGCATCTCGACGGCCTTGGCGTAGGCGGCGGAGCCGTTGCCGCGCTTCTCGAGGTACTTGGCGGCCGTGTCGACCTTCAGCACCTCGTGGGCGTGCGGGCTGCCCTCGGCCCCCTCGATGCCCGGGGCCATCTCCCGCTTGATGACCAGCCCGTGCGGGCGGTCGTTCTGGAACACCTTGCACAGCGCGGTGTAGAGGGCGTCGAGGTCCTCGCCCATGACGGTGTCGACCAGGTACCCGTACCCGCTGAGCGTGCGGGTCAGGTCGTAGCCGCTCATGTACGTCTGCGGGTGCCCGCCGATAGTGACGTTGTTGTCGTCGATCAGCATCTTGACGTTCAACTGCTTGCCGACCGCCAGGCGAGCCGCCTCGGCGTTGTCCCCCTCCATCTGGCTGCCGTCGCTCCCGAGCACGACGACGGCCTGGCCCGGGTTGGCCATCGCGATCCCGTTGCAGAACGCCCACATGTGCCCGAGCCGGCCGGAGCTGAAGTCGACGCCCGGCGTCAGCAGCTTCTCCGGGTGCCCGGGCATGCCCTGGTTGTACTCGCGGTAGTGCAGCAGCTTCTCGGCCGGCATGTGCCCGTCGAGCACGCTGTTCAGGTACACGGTGGCGACGCGGTGCCCGGCCTCGTCGTAGAACTGCGGGACGATCGGGGCCCCGCCGGCGATGAACGCCCGGACGATCATCACCTCCGGCACCGTGTCGTACGCCCCGCCGGTGTGCCCGCTGAGCCCCTTCGCCCCGGCGTACGCGGTGAAGAACACGATCGCGTCCCGGGCCAGCTGGATGTTGTGCCGCAGCGTTGCCTTCTGGTCCGGCGTCAGCTCCGTCACCTTCGGGTCGAGCTTGAGCGGCTTGAGGACGGACAGGTCGATCGGGAAGGTGTCGGTGGCCATATGGGCGGCGAATATCGTCGGATTGTGGAGGGGAGGCAAGACGGGGAAATCGAGGGTGGTGGGTCGGTCTGGCGGCGGGCGCGGGTGACGGATGGTCGGGCCGACGACCGCGGGCCGGTGGCTGCCGATGCCGATGCCGGCCCATGGTTTACGATGCCCGTCCCGCGAGGCGGCCCCGTTCGTCATCCTGAGCGCAGCGAAGGACCCCTCGTCCACCGCGCGACCGGGCCAGCAGTTTGTAGAGTGTGGAATGTGAAAGGGTGGCGTCGGCGAGCACCGGCGGCAGGGCCATCCATTCCCAATCCAAGGTCCCCGAAGTCCTGAGCTCGGCCGCGCGGTGAACGAGAGGTCCTTCGCTGCGCTCAGGATGACAACGGGGGCCGTGTGCCGTTTCGCGGCGGGAACGGCTCCAATCGGGCCGCATGTGCCGGTGGGCGAGACGGCTAGCCGAGGTTCGCCACCCCGATGACCGTCCGGAGCTTGGCGATCGCGGTCCGCTCGATCTGGCGGAGCTGCTGGGGCGAGACGCCGAGGCGGGTCGACAGGTCCTCGCGGGCGACGCTGGCGCCGTCGAGCCCGTACTGGGCGAGGACGACGATGCGCTCGCGGTCGGTGAGCCGACCGAGCAGCCGGCCGACCTCCTCGCGGGCGGCGAACCGGTCGGCCGTCGTCGACGACCCGAACCGCCCGTCCGGCACCGCCGCCAACATCGCCGCGTCGCCGCCGGTCGCCCGGCGGCCGGCCAGCATCTGCGGCACGCTCCGGGCGAACCCCTTCATCAGTGCCAGCGTCGCGTACGTGCTGAACCGGTTGCCCTTGTGCACGTCGAAGCTCTCGACGGCCCGCATGAGCGTCAGGTTGCCCTCGGAGATCAGCTCCATCAGGTCCAGCCCCGGCCGCAGGTGCTTGCGGGCGATGCTGACCACGAGCCGGAGGTTCGCCCGGACGATCTGGTTCTTCACCTCGGTCGACGTCGCCAGCCGGGCGTCGAGCAGGTCGATGTCCCGGGCGCGGGCGAACTGCGGCTCCAGCGCCCGCCGAGCGCTGATGAACTGGAACTTGTGCAGGTGGAACTTCAGGAACAGCGCCCGCTCCAGCGGCGGGGTCAGCAGCGGCGTGCGGTACAGCTCCTGGAGGTAGGCGGGGATGTCCCGCGGCACCCGCCTGTCCTCGGGCCGGCCGCCGGCGTCCATCGTCGCGGCCGCGCGGGCACCGGCCACGATCGCGTCGATCTGCTCGGGGCCGTCGGGCTGGTGGTACAGCGGGTCGTCGATGAAGTTGACCTTCCGCCGGTTCAGCTTCGCGACCCGCTCCTCGAGCACGACGCGGTACACCGCCGACGCCGGCCGACACGCCCGGCGGGCCAGGCTCTTGAGCGCCAGCCCCCGGCGGTACCCGCGGAGGATCCGGGCCCGCTCCTCCTCGGTCAGCGGGGCCGGGGCGAGTGCGAACACGGCCGCCGCCGGGTGCTCCTGGTCGTGCTTGCGGATGATGTGCTGGACGGTCAGCGGCGACCGGTTCAGCTTCCGCGCCACCCGCCGGCACACCTCGCTCACGCAGCAGTGGCACATGACGGCCAGGCGCCGGGCCCGCCGCAGGATCTCCTGCCGCTCGGACTCGCTGACCTGCGAGAAGTTCATCCCGCGGGTGACCTGGTCCTCGTGCCCGCTGAAGAACCGCTCGACGCTGCCGAGCAGGAACCCGACCCGGCGCTTGCCGTCGGGGAACACGAACCGCCGGGCCGGCAGCCCCCGCCGCCGCCACCGCTGGATCGTCTTGCTCGTGACGTTGAACCGGGCCGTCACGTCCTCGATCGTCAGCACCGGCTCGTCGGCCTGGCTCGTCTTGACGTCGAGCGTGTCGCTGACCGTCTCGATGAGCAGCCCGAGGTCGTGCTGGAGGGCTTGGCCCGCGTACAGGTCTTCGGAGTAGTCTCGGGGCCGGTAGCCGGTGACCTTGTGGACGACCAGCTCGAACGGGTAGGCCTTGTTCGGATCGATCTCGTGGAGGAACACCTCCGCGGCCGTAATCTGGGCTAAACGGGTGTCGCGCGGGGCGAAGCCCATCTGTCGCGCCAGGTCGGCCAGAGGTTCGATGCGGAACTTGCCCACAATGTGATTATGGCCACGGCTTCGACGCCGGGTCAAGGATGGAGTGGGATTGCGGAACGGATTGTTGAGCCGCGGAAAGCTCAAGGTCCGACAAGCAGTTACGCCGTGGAGCAGGCGCCCGTGCCGAAGTCATTCAACCGTCGTTTTAAGGGCGTTACATCGACGATCAGTGGGCCGAGAGGCCTTGTCCCTGCTCCATGCAAAGCCAATCGTCAACGCGGTGCTTCTAGCACCATTTAAGAAATCCTAACCGGGCTCATCGGCAGAAACGGTCCTCGGTCCGCCGACTAGGACATTAACTGTCTTAGTGTTGGTCGTGAACGCAGCCCGCTGAGTTCCGTCCGACGCCACCGCCTCGCCACCTCAATAGACCTTCGGCCATTCGGATGGGCAGGCGATAAGTTAGGGATGGTGCTGGCCAGCCCGACCAACGAGCCGAGCGGGAGGCTGCCGGTTGGCTCGGGGCGTAAGCTCCTGTCGCCCAACCCGCCTAGCTGATCGCGCGCTTTAGCCCGATTGGGCGGCCGTCGTGCGGGTGGGGGCCGTGGCCGGGACAGTCGGGCCTACGGTGGGACCGGTTTCGCCGTCCGCCCGCCGTGTCGGCGTTGGCCGCAGCGCCCGGCTCGCGAGCCCCAGCGCGCTCGCCGTCCACACGAGCGGGTACAGCCGCTCCCAGTACCACAACTTGGCGAAGTAGAACCCGACCGGCGTGGGAGGGAACTCCGTCCCCCGTCGGGTGCGTTCGACCAGCCAAGCGACGCCACGCTCCGCGGCCGTTCGCAGGTCGTCTACCGGAAGCTGGTCCCGACGATCTGAATGCTGCCCCTCCGCGAGCAGGTCGGCGATCGCCTCGACCGCCAGCGCCGTCTCCTCAATGCTCGGCGGCGCGCCCGGGCCGCCGCCCCACCCGCCGTCCGGCCGCTCGGCGGCCAACAGCCAGTCGAGTGCCGGCCGGACGCCGCCGATGGCTCCCAGCCCGTCGGTATGCCGCAGCACCCGCGTGGTGCCGTACACCGGGTTCTCGTCGTCGTCGACATGCTGGTTGCCGAACCAGAGCGGCGTCCACGATCCGTCGGCGCGGCGGGTGCGGTCCAAGTAGGCGGCGGCGGCGGTGGACGCGACGTGGACGCGCTTCCGCAGGGCGGGCGCGAGGTCGTCACACCACGCCGCCCAAGCCCGGCCCGCGTGGGCCGTCAGGTCTTGGCTGCTCTTGTCGAACGGCAGCGTTCCCCAGCCCTTGCAGAACGTCGGGATGCCGCCGTCGCGGTTTTGTAAGCCTAGCAGCCACTTCACCCCCAGCGCGGCCGCGTCGCGGACGCGGGCGTCGGTGCGTTCTTCGCCAGCGGCCGGGCCGAGGTGCTTCAAGGCCAGTAGCGCCCCGGGCGTGTCGTCGGCGTCCGGGACGCCGCCGGGCAGGTCGGTCCACGCCCACCCGCCGGGGTCGGCCAGCGTGTACGGGTGCTCAATCCGGTACTGCTGGCCGAGCAGCCAATCGCGGATCGGCTTGCGGTCGGGCTCGGGCAGCACCTCGGCGTACCGCGGGTGGTTCGCCAGCGCGTTGACGGCCAACGTCGTGACCCACGTCGCCAGGTTCGTGTCGATCGGCCAGCTGCCGTCCTCGCGGACACCGCGGATCAGGAACTCCGCCCCCTTCGCGACGACCGGGTGGTTCGGCTCCCCGGCGGCCGCGAGGCTCATCAGCACGAAACTCGTGAGCGGGGCCGCCTCAAGGTACCCGCCGCTGGTCGGCTGGATGCGGCCGAGCAGCTTCAGCGTTCGGGCGCGGGCGAGGTTGCGGAGGGTGCGGGCGTAGGCGTTGGCGCTCGGGCGCTTGGCGTGGTGGACCTGGCCGATCGCGATCAGGGCCGGCAGCGCGTAGCTGACGACCGGCAGCTTGAGCCACTTGAACGCCCGCTGGGGGAACGCGGCCAGCTCGAACGGCAGCGGCGGGACGAGGTCCCACGCGGTCGGCCCGAGCCCGAGCCGGCCGGCCAGCGCCATCATCGTCAGGATCGGGACGGAGAACGTGTGGTCCGCCCCGTACCGGGCCGTGACGGCGGCGGCGAGCTTCGTCGGGTCGAGCGTGCCGACCGTCTCGATCAGCCACCGCTCGGCCGCCCGCAGCGTGGCGTCGTACGCCCCGGCCGCCCAGTTCTCGTCGGCGACGAACGCGGCCCAGCACAGGCAGGTCGTGCTGATGTTGCTGAACGACTTCGTCGTGTCGCCCCACCCGCCGTCGGCGTTCTGGTTCAGGGCGAGCCACCCGAGCCCCCGGCGGACGAGCCGGCCGACCGTCGCGGCGAACGCCGGGTCGAGCGCCGCCGGTTCGACTCCGGGGCCGTCGGCGGACCCGCCGGCACCCGACCCGCGGGCCTCGACCACCTGGCTC
>JAQGHJ010000759.1 GCA_028288905.1 Phycisphaerales bacterium
TCCAGCTTCAGCGACTTCGAGAAGGACGATCGGGAGCACAAGCACTCCGTCCACAGCGCCGTCATGCACCTGGACCACGCCGGCCGACGGGTCAACCTGATCGACGCCCCCGGCAGCCCGGACCTGATCGGGCACGCGATCGCTTGCCTGCCGGCCGTCGAGACGGTGGCCGTCGTCGTCAGCGCGACCGCCGGCGTCGAGGTGGCCGCCCGGCGGATGATGGACGCGGCCAAAGGTCGAAACCTGCCCCGGGCCGTGATCGTAAACAAGTGCGGCACCCCCGGCGTCGACCTCGCCGCCGTCGTGGCGCAGGTCCGCGCGGCGTTCGGCCCCGAGTGCCTGCCGGTCAACCTGCCGGCCGGCGGCGGGACGCGGGTCGTCGACTGCCTGCTAGCCAAGGAGGGGTCGAGCGACGTCGGCGACGTCGCCGAGCACCACGCCCGGATCCTCGACCAGATCGTCGAGGTCGACGAGACGTTGATGGAGCGGTACCTCGGCGGCGAGGAGCCGAACTTCGACGCCCTGCACGACCCGTTCGACCGGGCGATGGACGACCAGCACCTGATCCCCGTCCTGTTCACCGACGCCGAGACCGGGGCCGGCGTGCGGGAGCTGCTCGACTTCGTCGCCCGCTGGTTCCCCAGCCCGCTCGAAGGAAACCCCCGCCCGTTCCTGACGGGGTCCGGCCCGGGCGACCACGACAACGAGCGGTCGTTCCCGTACGCGAACGACCCGGGCCGACCGCTGCTGGCCCACGTGTTCAAGGTGACGAGCGACCCGTTCGTCGGCAAGCTGGCCGTGTTCCGCGTCCACCAGGGCCGGGCGACCGGACAGACCCAGGCGTTCGTCGGGCACAACAAGAAGCCGGTGAAGCTCGGGCACCTGTTCCACCTCCAGGGCAAGGAGCACCGGGAGGCGGCCGAGATCTGCGCCGGCGACATCGGAGCCGTCGCCAAGCTGGAGGACCTGCACGCCGGCGACGTGCTGCACGACGACCACTCGCTGGACGCCGTCCACCTGCGGCCGCTGGCGTTCCCGGAGCCGATGTTCGGGCTGGCCATCGCCCCGAAGGATCGCGGGGACGAGCAGAAGCTGAGCGTGCAGCTGCACAAGTTGGCCGACGAGGACCCGACGTTCCGGTGGGGCACGGACCGCCAGACGCACGAGGTCGTGATCCACGGGCTCGGCGAGCTGCACCTGCGGCTGGCGCTGGAGCGGCTCAAGGCCCGCGGCATCGAGGTGGACGCCAAGCCGCCGAAGATCGCGTACCGCGAGACCGTGACCGCGTCGGCCGAGGGACACCACCGGCACAAGAAGCAGACCGGCGGGGCCGGGCAGTTCGGCGAGGTGTACCTGCGGGTCGAGCCGCTGGCGGACGACTCGCCGCAGTCGACCCGCAGCGGCGGGCCGGGGTTCGAGTTCGCCGACGAGACGTTCGGCGGCACGGTCCCGGCGCAGTACATGCCGGCGATCGAGAAGGGCGTGCGGGAGATGCTCGAGGCGGGCGTGGTGGCCGGCTACCCGGTCCGGGACGTGCGGGTGGCCGTGTACGACGGCAAGCACCACCCGGTCGACAGCAAGGAGGTCGCGTTCAAGGCGGCCGGGCGGCAGGCGTTCAAGGACGCGTTCCTCAAGGCCAAGCCCGCGCTGCTGGAGCCGGTGATGACGGTCGAGGTGACGGTGCCGGAGGCCGTGCTCGGGACGGTGACCGGCGACCTGTCCGGCCGCCGCGGCCGGATCGCCGGCACCGACACCCTGCCCGGCGGGATGGCTGTGGTGAAGGCGCTCGTCCCGCTGTCCGAGGTCGGCCAGTACCAGACCCAGCTCAAGAGCGCGACCGGCGGGCAGGGCAGCTTCGCGACGACGTTCAGCCACTACGCGCCCGTCCCGCCGCAGGTGCAACAGCAGGTCGTGGCGGCGTACCACCCGCACGAGGCGGAGGAGTGAGGGAACGGGCCGCTCCGGCCAGTCGGCAGCAGGTAAGGACCGACTCGGCGGACGCGTTACGCCTCGCGCGACGGCGGACTTTGCCCTTGGTCTCGCCACGAAGGCACGAAGAGCACGAAGAGCACGAAAGAAGGGATGGAGGTGAGGCCAAATGCCTGCACTCCCCGCCTTTCCCCACTTCTTCGTGACCTTCGTGTTCTTCGTGCCTTCGTGGCGAGACCGATCGTGCGGCGGGCACGCAATCCCGGAGTTCCGCCCCCGCCCTAGCGGAACCCACAAACGCAAAACCCCGCCCTTCCGGGCGGGGCTACATCACAAGTCGTGATTTGGGGTCGAGCCGGGTCGTCCCGCCGTCATTCCGCCGTCATTCCGCCGTCAGCCCGGCCAACTCGTACATCTTGCCGTTCATGTAGATCTCGACCTTGTTGACCATCTTCTCCGGCGTCGTGTTGTCGCTCGGGAACGGGCGGGCCATCTGGTCGTACAGCATGGCGAAGTCGATCGTCTTGGCCGTCACGGCCTTGCCGGGGACGGTCGGGAGGTACACCACCCACTGCCCGTTCACCCACACCTCGACCTCTTTCCAATCGTCGGGCGTCAGGTTGGCGAGCTGGATGATGTCGTCGCCGTAATCGACGGTGGCGGCCCCGTTGATCTTCCCGCCCTTGGGGGCGTCGGCGTGGTACGGCTGCCGCTTCATCGCGTCGGCCGAGAACTCCCGCCGCGTCTTCCGCAGCGCCGGGTCGGAATTTGGGATGATCGACGTGGCCGTATCCTGGCACCCGAGCGCCCCGACGAGCAGCAGGACGGT
The DNA here is from genome assembly GCA_028288905.1 of Phycisphaerales bacterium. Classification (GTDB taxonomy): domain Bacteria; phylum Planctomycetota; class Phycisphaerae; order Tepidisphaerales; family Tepidisphaeraceae; genus Humisphaera. The sequence goes on from JAQGHJ010000759.1 coordinate 2,759, forward strand.
GATGCCGAACAGCCCGATGCCGGCCGCCCCGGTGCTCCAGGCGGTGCGCGGGGCCTGGGCGAACCCGTCCCGGTCGTACCAAGCGGCCCGGCCGGGCGCCGCCAGCCGGCCGTGAAGGGCGCCGGCCGCGTCGGCCGCGGCGTACTCGTAAACGTCGTCGTAACCGCGTGCGCCGGTCATCGCCCACCTCGTCGGGAAAAGCGTCCGCCGGGCCGGGGTCGGGCGAGCCGACCGCGTCCGGGGAGGTAGTCTGGTGCCGCTACCGCCCGGCGGCCATCCATGGCCGCCGGGCGACGTCGGTCTTCGAACCCGCAGGCGGCATCCGTGCCGCCGGGTGGCTTATCGGACGGGCTCACGGCCGCAGTCCAATAATTCCGCGACGGCCCGCGCGCCGGTAGGCCCGCAACAGGGCATGCGGCACCGAAACGCGGGTTCGACGACCGGTCGGGATGTACGATTCGGTTCGCCCCCCGGCCAACGGGGGCGTCGTCCACCGTGTCGGTCTCGGGTGCGACGAGCACGGATTGATCTCCGAACCATCCCGTGGGCGGGCGGGCGGGCGGGCGAACGTGCGGGGCGGCCGGCGGTACCGGCCTGCCCGGCCCGGGGATACCATCCGAGCGATATGCCGGACGCCGACCCCGCCCTGCCGCTGTCCCCGCGCGGCTTAGAGATCCTTCAAGCCAACCCGGCCGCCTACGAGAAACTCGTCGTGCTCGGCCCGACCCCGGACACGGCCCGCCGGCTGCTGCGGGGCACGACGCCCGACCCGTTGTTCGCCGGCCCGATCGCGTCCCCGGCCCACGCCGCGGCCGCCCTGGCCGGGCTGTGGCTGTGGCACGACGGGCTGCACGAGTGCCACGAGGTCGCGCAGGACTCCGGCCGGGACGGCCGGCGGGCCGTCCGGTCGCTCGACCTCTGGCACGCCGTCATGCACCGGCGGGAGGGGGACTTCGGGAACGCCAAGTATTGGTACACCCGCGTCGGCACCCACCCGGCGCTGGACCAATTGGCCGCCGCAGCCGCCCCGCTGCTGGCCGACCCGGCGCAGGCCGGCCACGCCGGCAGCCTCTCCCGCGGCGGGTGGAACCCGAGCGCCTTCGTCGATCTGTGCGAGCGGGCCGACGCCCGCCCCGTCGGCGATCCGGCCCGCCAGTTAGCGGTCGCGCTCCAGCGGTTGGAGTGGGAAGCGTTGTTCGCCCACGACGCGCGGGCGGCGGTGGGCGGGTGATCTGGGTCTTGCCGGACATCCCATGCGGACGTGGTACGGACCCGCCGGTTGGTCAAAGGGAATTCTTCTGTACGCCAAAACGCGCCGTCGAGCGCCCCACCCCGGTCTCCGCGTCACGGCCGGTAGACAGCCGCGTTCTCGTCCGTCTCCCACACCTCGGCCGACACGAGCCGGACGCCGGCCGGCAACTTCGGTCCGACCGCCCGCCCGACGTGCAGCGCGACGTTCTCGGCTGACGGGTTGACGGCCAGCCCGGCGCCCGCGTTCGCCGCCGCGTCCGGCCCGGTCCCGGCGAACGGCGGGCACTCGTTCAGGTGCCGGTTGTGCCACGGGACGACGACCGCGTCGACGAGCCGTTCGAGCTCGTGGAAGTCCATGACCACGCCGATCGGGTCGAGTTCGCCAGCCGCCACCCGCACCCGGACCCGCCAGTTGTGTCCGTGCACCGGCTCCATCGCCCCGTCGTACAGCCGCAGGGCGTGGGCGGCGGCGAACCGGCGGACGGTGGCGATCTCGAAGGGCATGGGCGGGAACGTCGGGCGGGCGGGGGGGAATGTCAAACCGGCCGCGACCCTGCCTAGCGGCGGCCGAGGTTGCGACCAACCAAAAGGATTCCGGACGAGGTCATGCGCCTGGTGGGACTCGAAACCACAACCAGCCCCTTATCAGGGGCGTGCCTTGCGGCGACGGGATATAAATCCGCTGCTCTACCAATTGAGCTACAGGCGCGTCAGGAATGGGGGACGCGAGCTCAACGGCATATGAGGAAGGGGCGCACGGGCCGGGTTATCGGTGATCGCGGCGCGTACTTCAACCCCGTCGACCCGCGGGCGTGGGAGCGCCGCGGCCTTCGGGCGTCGAAGCGGATGCAATCACTTGTCCTGAGGGTGCCGCAGGACCCCTCATCGGCCCCGCCGGTAGCGGCCCCCCGCCCGATCCCTACAATCCGGCCCAGCCATGCGCCGCTACTTCCCCGACCCTGACGCGTTCCGAGCGGCCGCCGCCGACGCGGACGTCATCCCCGTGTTCCGCCAGTTGCTGGCCGACCGGCTCACGCCGGTGTCCGCGTTCCAACTGCTGGCCGGCGACGGCCAGGCCGGCGGCGGCGCGGCCGGCCCG
>JAQGHJ010000764.1 GCA_028288905.1 Phycisphaerales bacterium
CGACCGTGCAGAAGAGCATCGCCATGGCGTACGTCGACGCGTCGCAATTGACCGTCGGGACGCGGCTGGCGGTGGACCTCAAGGGCACGAGTAATCCGGCCACCGTGGTGCCGCTGCCGTTCTACAAACGGAAGTGAAAATTCACCACGGAGGCACGGAGGTCTACCCGACGCTCCGGGCCCGTGGAGTAAGCAAGGCGGGTCACGGTGGTGGTGGTCATGGAGCCCCAAGCCCCACCCTAACTAGCGGACGATGAGGCACGCGTCGACCAGAGCTTGAGTTTGACCTCAGTGTCTCTGTGCCTCCGTGGTGACCCCCGCCGAACGAATAACGAAGAGAGACTGATCTGATGTCAATCCCGACCGACGACCGCCGTTACCTCCCGTCCCACGAGTGGCACAAGCTCGACGGGGGCGTCGTCACGATCGGCATCACCCAGCACGCGGCCGACGAGCTGACGGACATCACGTACGTCGCCCTGCCAAAGGTCGGCACCACGCTGGCCGCCAACGGCCGGTTCGGCGAGATCGAGTCGGTGAAGGCGACGAGCGACCTATACGCCGGGATCGAGGGCGAGGTGGTGGCCGTCAATGAGTCGCTCAACAGCGACCCCGGGCTGGTCAACCGCGACCCGCACGAGGGCGGGTGGATGGTGAAGGTAAAGCCGGCCGACCCGGCCGCGTTCGAGAAGCTTCTTTCGCTCGACGAGTACAAGAAGAAGACCGGGCACGCGTGAGCCCGCTGGCGGGGCGGCGATGTGAGACGGCTACCGCCATCTGATGGCCCAGCCGCTCCGCCGCGGCCCTTCGGTGTTCCGTCCGCGATGATGCCACTCAAGGTCGTCCGTTGTGCGGGCCCATTCGTGACACGGGCTTCCAGGTCGTGTGAGCGGGCCTCGACTTGAACAACTACGGTAACTCCAAACGTCAGCCTGCGGCGTGGGTACGCACGGGCTGGAAACCCGTGTCACGGATGGGCGGCCCCGGCGCTTGTTGGACTCCGAGGCCGGCTTAGGGGTTCGGGGCGGCACGGCCGGAAGCCCACGGCTTTTGAAACGGGCACCCGCCAGTCGATATCATAAGATGCCACACGGAGGCGGCCCGCCGGGCCGCCTCCGCCGTTTTGCGGGTTGCCGGCGGACTCGGACGTGGACCGGGAGCGGTAACTCTTCCCCGTGGCACGGGTTTATAACCCGTGCGTTCGCGTACCCAACGACCGCGGGCCGTACGGCGGACCGAGACGCGCTGCGACCCGTTATCCAGTCGGCGTGCGGGTACAGACGGCACGGGTTACAAACCCGTGCCACGGCGGACCGCCACGCACCGACCGCTGACCGCGCTTCAAACGTAGAACTGCCATGACCCCTTCCAGCACGATCGAGACCGACGCCCTGACGACGCCCGCCGTGGCCGCCAACGCCGGGAACGGCCGACCGACCTCGGCCGCGGTACCGGCCGCTCCGCCCGCCCGCGTCGTCCCCAGTCTCGGTGACGACTTCGTCCCCCGGCACGTCGGCGTTGACGCCGACGACGCCAAGGCCATGCTCGCGCTGCTCGGCGTGGGTTCGCTCGACGAGCTGATCGACCGCACCGTGCCCAAGTCCATCCGCCGGGCTCAGCCGCTCGAACTGCCGCCGGCGCTGAGCGAGCACGAGGCGCTCGTCGAGCTCCGCGGCATCGCCGACGCCAACCAGGTGTTCCGGTCGTACATCGGCGCGGGCTACACCGACACGGTCACGCCGCCGGTCATCCAGCGGAACATCCTGGAGAACCCCGGCTGGTACACGCAGTACACGCCGTACCAAGCCGAGATCGCCCAGGGGCGGCTCGAGGCCCTGCTGAACTTCCAGACGATGGTGGCCGACCTGACCGGGCTGCCGCTGGCCAACGCCAGCCTGCTGGACGAGGCGACGGCCGCCGCCGAGGCGATGGCGATGTGCCGCGGCGCCAGTGCCGACGCCAAGCGGAACACGTTCTTCGTGTCGGCCGACTGCCACCCGCAAACAATCGCGGTCGTCCAGACCCGGGCCACGTCGATCGGCATCACCTGCGTCGTCGGCGACGAGTTCGAACTGGCGAGCGCGGTGCCGGACCTGTCGACGCTCTGCGGCGTGCTGCTTCAGTACCCGACGACCGACGGCCGGATCCTCGACTACGCCGATGTCGCCAAGCAGGTGCACGCCGCCGGCGGGCTGGTCGTCGCCGCGGCCGACATCCTGGCGCTGACGCTGATCGTCCCGCCGGGCGAGTGGGGGGCGGACGTCGCCGTCGGCAGCACCCAGCGGTTCGGCGTGCCGATGGGGTACGGCGGGCCGCACGCGGCGTACTTGGCGACCAAGGCCGAGCACGCCCGCAGGATGCCGGGCCGGATCGTCGGGGTCAGCCGCGACGCCCAGGGCAACCCGGCCTTCCGGCTCGCCCTCCAGACCCGCGAGCAGCACATCCGCCGGGAGAAGGCGACGAGCAACATCTGCACCGCCCAGGTGCTGCTGGCCGTCATGGCCGGCATGTACGCCGTGTGGCA
>JAQGHJ010000765.1 GCA_028288905.1 Phycisphaerales bacterium
GTTGACCGGTGCCCTCGCCGATTGCGGCGACGACGTGCTGCAGGGGCTGATGGTGCTCGCGGTCGACCCGGTGCCGGACGCCGGGCACCTGCTGGTCACGGTCTCGCCGGGACCGGCGGCGGCGGTCGCGACGGCCGACCTGACGGCCCGGCTTGCCAACGCCGCCGGCCGGCTCCGCGCCGAGGTGGCGCGCGACATCGTCCGGAAGCGGGCGCCGGAACTGTCGTTTCGCGTGCTGCCGGCCGGGGAGGTGGGCCAATGACCGACCCGACCCCATCCCCCGCCCCGTCCGCTGCGGGAGGACCGGCTGTCCGCCGGTGGCTGGCCGGGCCGCTGCCGCCGGGGGCGGCGGCGGTGCTCGACCGGCTGGCCCGGGCGGACGACGTTCGCCGAATCGCCGTATTGCCGGACGTCCACGTGGCGGCCGACGTCTGCGTCGGCACCGTGCTGGCCACGGCCGGGTCGATCTATCCCGCCGCGGTCGGCGGGGACATCGGGTGCGGTATGCTTGCCGTCGCGTTCGACTGCCCGGCCGATGTGCTGGCGACCGAGGCGGCCGCTTCGCGGTTGTTCGGGCGGTTGTACGGGGCCATCCCATCGAACCGCCACCGCCGCCCGCCCGAACTGCCGCCGGACCTCGCCGCCCGGCCGCTCAGCGACGCGCGGCTCTCCGCTGTCGCCCGGCGGGACGGGCGGGCGCAGTTCGGCACGCTTGGGCGCGGGAACCACTTCCTGGAGTTCCAAGCCGACGAGGCGGACGGCCGGCTGTGGGCGTGCGTCCACAGCGGGTCGCGGGCGGTCGGGCAGACCGTCCGGGACTGGCACGTCGGCCGGACGACCGCCGGCCGCGGGGGCCTCGTTCGGATCGACGCGAACGGTCCGGCCGGGCAGGCGTACCTCGCCGACGCCGACTGGGCCCGGGCGTACGCGGCGGCCAGCCGGGCGGCGATGTTGTCGGCGGCGGCCGACGCGGTCCTGACGCTGTTCGACGCTCGCCCGGTCGACGGCTCCGGCGTCGGGTGCGACCACAACCACGTCCGGCGGGAAAACCACTTCGGCGAGGCGCTATGGGTCCATCGCAAGGGGGCGATGCCGGCGGCAACGGGCGAGGCGGGCGTGCTGCCGGGCTCGATGGGGACGGCCACTTACCATGTCGAGGGGCGGGGCGAGGCCGAGTCGCTCTCCTCGTCCGCCCACGGGGCAGGCCGGGCCATGAGCCGGACCGAGGCACGGGCGGCCGTCTCCGAGCGGGACCTGCGCCGGCAGTTGGCAGGGGTCTGGTTCGACCCGCGGGCGGGCCCGCGGCTGCGGGAGGAGGCCCCGGCCGCCTACAAGGACGTGGCGGCCGTCCTGCGGGCCCAGCGGGACCTCGTCCGCGTCACCCGCCGGCTGCGGCCGGTGTTGGTGTACAAGGGGTAACGCCGCCGGGGGTGGCAGGATGTCGATCCGATTAACGCCCGCGCCGGCCGCCGGTCGCCGGCCGGACTTTACGGGGTACCGGCCCCGGCCGGCGTCGACCCGGTCCGGCCGGCGAGGCTGGCAATCATCGTGATCAGCTCGGACGGCTCGACCGGCTTGGCGACGTGCGACTGGAACCCGGCGAGCACCGCCCGCACCCGGTCCTCGGACCGGGCGTAGGCGGTCAGCGCCAGGGCCGGCACGCGCCCGCCGTGGTCCGGACCCAGGGCCCGGACCCGCCGGATCAGGGCGTACCCGTCTTCGCCCGGCATCCCGATGTCGCTCACGAGGACGTCCGGCCGGTCGGCCGCGAACCGGTCGAGCGCCTCGGCGGCCGACCCGGCGGTCGTCACGACCGCGCCGCACTCGGCCAGCAGCACGCGGACCAGCTCCCGGGCGTCCGACTCGTCGTCGACGACCAGCACCCGCACGCCGGCGATCAGGGCGGACGGGTCCAACGCGGCTAGCGGGTCCGCCAGTGCGGCCGGCCGGTCGCCCGCCCGCGGGGGCCGCCCCGGTGCGGCCGCGCCGTCGGAGCCCGGGTCGACCGTGGGGCCGGGTAGGACGACGGTGAACGTTGCCCCCTGCCCGAGCCCGGGGCTGCGGGCCGTGACGGTCCCGCCGTGGAGTTCGACCAACTGCTTGACGATCGCCAACCCGAGCCCCAGCCCGCCGTGCCGGCGGGTCGTGCTGGCGTCGGCTTGGCGGAACCGGTCGAACACGTGCGGCAGGAACGCGGCGTCGATCCCCTGGCCCGTGTCCGCCACCGCGACCTCCAGGCGCGAGTCCACCCGCCCGAGCACCACCTGCACCTGCCCGTCCTTCGGTGTGAACTTGACCGCGTTGCTGACGAGGTTCCAGAACACTTGCTGGAGCCGATCCGGGTCGCCGGCCACCACGCTGGCGTCAGGGTTCAGAACGACCTGCAGCCGGATGCCCTTGGCGTCGGCGGCCGGGCGGCAGGTGTCGACGGCGGCGCGGACGACGGCGGCCAGGTCGGTCCGCCGGACGTCCATCCGCACCTTCCCGCTGACGATCCGGCTCATGTCGAGCAGGTCCCCAACGATCTGGGCCTGGGCCCGCGCGTTCCGCTCGATCGTCGCCAAACCCTCCGCCACGACCTCCGGCTCCCCCGGGTGCCGGCGGACGACCTGCGCCCACCCGAGGATCGCGTTCAGCGGGGTCCGCAGCTCGTGGCTGAGCGTGGCGAGGAACTCGTCCTTCATCCGGGCGGACCGTGCGGCCTCGGCCGCCGCGGCCTGGGCCTCGGCCCGGGCCGCCCGCTCGGCCGCCAGCACCTGTTCCCGCTGCCGCTCGACCCGCCTGCGGGCGGTCAGATCCTGCATCGCCCCGAGCATTCGCAAGCCGCGGCCGGCGGCGTCCCGCAGCACGTACCCGCGGTCGAACACGTCCGCCGTCCCGCCGCCGGCGACGACGAACCGGTACTCGTCCTGCCATTGGTCCCGCGCCGGGTCGTCGATGACGGCGTGGATGCCGGCCGTCACCCGGGCCCGGTCCTCCGGGTGGACGTGGGCGACCCACCACGCGCCCGTCGGCTCGACCTGGTCCGGCTGGTACCCGAACAGGTGGATGACGGCCTCGTTCCACCGGATCTCGTCCGTCCGCAGGTCCCAGTCCCAGACGGCGTTGTCCGTCGCCCGGGTGGCCAGCCGGTACCGCTCCTCGCTCTCCCGCAGCGCCAGCTCGGCCAGCTTGCGGGCGGTCACGTCGATCGTGATCCCGTCGAACCGGACCGGCTCCCCGCCCGGCCCGTAGAACCCGCGGCCCATCGCCCGGACCCACTTCGTCTCCCGCCCGTCGGGCGCCACCGTGCGGTAATCGATGTCGTACGACGCGCGGCCGGCGATGCTCGCCTCGATCGCCGCGCGGGTGGACGCCCGGTCGTCGGGGTGGATGCGGGCGTAGAACGTCTCGATCGTCACGTCCGCGTCCGCCGGCAGGTGGAAGTGGGCCTTGACCGTCTCGTCCCAGATCAGCCGGTCGAACGGGAGCGGGCAGTACCACACGCCGACGTTCGCTCCGCGGACGACGAGCTCCATCTGCTGCCGCTGCCGGACGGCGTCCGCGTCGTCCCGCCCGCGGGCGGCCTCGGCCCGGTCCCGCTCGGCCTCCGCCAGCGCCGCCTGGGCCGCCATCGCCCGCCGCAGTTCCAGCAGCGCCACGACCTGGGCGGCGAGCGTCCGCAACGCGGCGGCTTGGGCGTCCGTCAGCTCGCGGGGCCGTCGGTCGAGCACGCACAGGGTGCCCAGCGGGTACCCGTCCGGCGTCACGAGCGGGGCGCCGGCGTAGAACCGCAGGTGCGGCTCGCCGGTGACGAGCGGGTTGTCGGCGAACGCCGGGTCCCGCGTCGCGTCCGGAACGACGTACAGCCCGCCGGCATCCAGGGCGTGCGCGCAGATCGACAACCCGACCGGCGTCTGGCGGAAGCCGAGCCCGACCTCCGCCTTGAACCACTGGCGGTCGCGGTCGACGAGGCTCACGAGCGCGACCGGGGCCTGGCAGATCGCGGCCGCCAAGCGGGTGATGTCGTCGAACGCGGCCTCGGGGAGCGTGTCCAGAACCGCGTACCGGGCGAGCGCGGCGAGCCTGGCGTCGTCGGCGACTGAGGGGGGAATCACGGGTGACATCCCTAACACCGCCTCCGACGGCGGATCGTATCGGGAAGCTGTACCTGCGGTAACCG